>JAFGMB010000197.1 GCA_016927765.1 Synergistales bacterium | reverse complement strand
GACTGCCTTAGGGTTTTCGACCATCAGGCACATGTTACCGGCAAAGGACCGGTTCTTGTGACAGTACAGGCCTTCGGGACGAGAACAAGGGTGGCAGCTCTCCCGATCAGTATCGATTTCAAGGAGTTTGCCCGGACTGCCGGTACTTTCAAGGCCGAAGAGAAAGTAGCGGAGTACAGGTACAATTTCAATTGTGAACATATCATGCTCGGTGTTGATCGCCTGGATTATACCAAGGGTATTCCTGAAAAGCTTCTTGCCTTCAGGACAGCCCTGGAAAGATATCCCGACCTCAGGGAAACTGTGTCCCTGGTACAGCTTATTGTTCCAAGCCGACAGGATGTACCTGCCTACCAGAGACTTAAGAACGAGATCGAAATGCTGATCAGTCAGATCAATGGTGAGTTCACCACCCCAGGATGGACACCCGTAATATACAAACACAGTGCCGTCCCCAGGGATGAACTTGTTGCCCTTTACCGTGCCGCAGACATTGGCTTTGTCACCTCCCTCAAAGACGGAATGAACCTGGTTTCCAAGGAATACTGCGCCTGCCATATAAACAACGACGGTGTTCTTATCCTCAGTGAATTCGCGGGTTCTGCCATGCAGTTGGGAAGAAATGCCATTCTTGTCAACCCTCATGACAGGGAAGGTACTGCAGAAGCTGTTTACAAGGCAGTGACCATGACGGAGAAAGAGAAATACAACAGGATGGCCGCCATGAGACGCTCCATAAGAAAGAGGGATGTGTTCTGGTGGGTCAATAATTTTCTAAGGGCGTCCATGAATAGAAGGTTACAGGATTTTCCCGAAAGTGAAATAGCACCTTTTACTCCTCAAAGGGTGAAAAAATAAATTTAGATGCCATGAAAAGGCGAATCTTTCTTGCAAGTTTGTATTTCCCGGTCAGTTCTGCCATTTTTAAAGTCAGTTCCAGGTTGTTCTTCACGAAAAGATCAGGGTTGCAGGTTTCTGTAGAGGGATAGAAAGTGCCGCTGGTTTTAAATATAAAACGATTATTGACAGGCCTGAAATCTATGATCTCAGGCCTGTTTTTCATGACCCTTGCCAGGATACCGTAAAGATCTATACAATCACTCAGAGAATTATGACAGATCTGGATACCTATTTCATTTTCATTTTCCAGCACTTCCAGGGGTGGAGCCATTTTCTCGAAAATGATATTTCTAGCTTCGGCGAGCCTTGGCCATTTCGATTTGCCCTTTTTCCCCTTAAGGGCACAATATTCGGTCAGTCCTACCATAGAACACCACCAGTTGAAATCTTTTATTCCCTCGCAGGGTATGAAGGAAATATCAAAGGACAGGTTATGGACGCCTACCCGGTCAACTTCATTATCATTCCAGAAAAGTGCGAGACTTTCCCAGTCATCGGCAAAAAAGGCCGGATGCCCATTTCCATATCTGAGCCACCTGATCCGCTCGGGAGTCAGGCCATGGACCTTCAGTGCCCCTGGATCAGGAGGCTCCATGGGGAGATAGTAACGATGGAAGAAATCAAGGATCCTCCCCTCTTCAGTAAATACCAATGATGACGCTGAGAGCACTGAAGTTCCCATAAGCCCATTGGTTTCAAGGTCAAGAACGGCAAGGTTCAAAATTGATCATTCCCCGAAAGCTCAATGGGATTCATCAGAAAGAAGTTTATCAAAGGTCTTTCTGTCATCGAACTCGGCTTTTTTCCCTTTGTTCCACTGTGACACGGGTGTCAGGTAACCTACTACCCTTGAATAAACCTCACATCTGGTCCTTTGGAGTTCTTTACGTTCCATGGTTGTTACCTCCCTTGTATTGGGGGATCCTGTTCAATTTCTAATTTCCACCTTATTGACATATTTTTCAAGGATCTGGCGAAATTCCTGAAGGATTCCCTTTGAGAATCCCTTGAGTTGCTCCATTCCAGGGTCAAGTTGTTTGCTCGGTCTGAAATTCTGAAGAAACAGTAGGTCAGAACCCTCCACCATCATCCCAATCTTTTCCAGATCCTCACCATGGTGGATCCCCGGGACTACGGTGGTTCTGAATTCATGTGCCACCGATGAGCTTTCGAGTAAACCAATACTTTCCTCGATGCATGAGGGATCTCCGCTGAAACAAAGGATCTCGCCATATTTTTCAGGGGGGGCTTTAACATCCATGGCTACATAATCCAGAAGCCCTTTGTCTATAAGGTCTTTTATTACTTCTGGTCTGGATCCATTGGTATCGAGTTTTGTTTTGTATCCCATGGACCTGCTCCTGGCGATAAAAGCCGCAAGGTTTTCCTGAAGGGTGGGTTCTCCTCCTGTAATGCATATGCCATCAAGGAAGCCCTTTCTGTCCTCCAGGAAATCCCATACGAAATCAAGGGATAGGACCTCCCTGAATTGTTCAGGATCTACCAGTTCCGGGTTATGGCAATAAGGACATCTGAAGTTGCAACCCAGGGTAAAGACCGTACAGGAAAGATGTCCCGGATAATCCAGAAGACTTAATTTCTGTAGTCCTGAAATTCTCAAGAATTGTTCCCCTTTTCACAATACCCCATGTCCTGGTCGCAGTAAGGGCAGAATTCATGTTCTCCGGGGATGTAACCATGGATCGGGCAGATACTGAAGGTGGGAGTAATCGTGTAATATGGAAGCCTGAACCTTTCAGCGATGCGCCTTACCAGCTTTTTCGTGCTTTCACCGGAGGGCATCCTTTCACCCAGAAAACCGTGGAACACGGTCCCGCCGGTATACAGGGTCTGCAGTTCATCCTGAAGTCGGAGAGCCTCGAAGATATCCTCTGTGTAGCCAACTGGCAATTGGGATGAGTTTGTATAATAAGGTTCAGCTCCCTGTTCCCTGAAGCTTTTTTCATTTGCGCAAATTATACTGTTTCCGAACTTATCCTTGTCTGTCCTGGCAAACCGGTATGTGGCTCCTTCGGCTGGCGTGGCTTCGAGATTGTAGAGATTCCCCGTGTCTTCCTGGAATTGCACAAGCCTTTCCTTCATGGCCTCCATGATCCGTTTGCACAGAGCAATACCCTCGGTAGTTCCAAGGTCCTTTCCAATGAAGTTTATCACTGCCTCATTCATCCCGTTAAGCCCTATGGTATTGAAATGATTGTTCCAGTATTTCCCTGAAGTTTCCTTTATGTTCCTTAGATAGAACTTTGAATAGGGATAAAGGTTGTGTTCGGTTAATCTTTCAAGGACCTTTCTCTTTATCTCAAGGCTTTCCTTTGCAATTTCCATGAGTTCGAAGATCTTCCGGAACAGATCTTCTTCATTCCTCGATATATAACCTAACCTGGGCATGTTAAGGGTGACCACACCTATGGAACCGGTCATGGGATTGGAACCGAAAAGCCCTCCGCCCCGTTTCCGTAATTCCCGGTTATCCAGTCTTAACCTGCAACACATGCTCCTTGCATCATCCGGGTGCATATCGGAGTTAAGGAAATTGGAGAAATAGGGAATACCGTATTTTGCGGTCATCTCCCAGACTGGTTCCAGTACTTCATTTTCCCAGTTGAAATCAGAGGTGATATTGTATGTCGGGATGGGAAAGGGAAAGACTTTGTTGAAAGCATCGCCTTCCAGCATGATCTCGGCGAAAGCACGGTTAAGCATGTCCATTTCGTTCTGGAATTCTCCGAGCTGCTTATCCTGGAACTCACCGCCGATAATGGCCGGTTGTGAGGCCATATTGGAAGGTGGGACGAGATCCATGGTGACATTGGTGAAGGGGGTTTGAAATCCCACCCTTGTCGGTACGTTCAGATTGAAAACAAATTCCTGCAGGGCCTGTTTGACTTCCCTGTAGTTCAATCCGTCATGAAAAATGAAGGGTGCCAGGTAGGTGTCAAAATTAGAAAAGGCCTGGGCACCTGCGGATTCGCCCTGCATGGTATAGAAAAAATTCACGATCTGGCCCAGGGCGGTCCTGAAATGTTTTGCAGGTCTGCTTCCTATCTTGGTATGGACCCCTGTGAATCCATTGAGAAGGAGATCCTGGATATCCCATCCGCAGCAATAGACTGACAGGTTGTTCATGTCATGGATGTGGAGGTCTCCCCCCACATGTTTTTCCCGGATGATGGGTGGGTATATTTCGTTAAGCCAGTATTGGGAAGTAACTTCTGAGGCGATATAATTGTTGAGCCCCTGAAGGGAGTAACTCATGTTGCTGTTCTCGTTGACTTTCCAATCCATCTTATCCAGGTACCGGTTAACCATCTTTGTCGCGTTGCCCAGTAGTTTACGGGTATCCCTGAGTTTTGCATGTTGCTCGCGGTAAAGGATATAGGCCTTTGCTATATCGGCATAACCCTTCTCGATAAGGATCTTCTCAACCAGGTCCTGAACCTGCTCTACTGTTGGGATCCCTTCTTTACTGAAAAATATGTTCAGATAGGATATTACTTCTCCAGTGATCTCATCAGCTATGATCGAGGGCTCGTTTCTCTCCACGGCTTTAGATGCTTTTAAGACGGCATCCCGGATCTTTTTACTGTCGAAGATTGTCTTAGTGCCGTCACGTTTTTCAATATATCTTATGGACATAACGTTACCCTCCTAAAAAGATGTGAAGGCAAATTTACATTTTAAGCATAAAGGCAGCGAAGTAATTATAACACTACATATAGAATTGATTCCATGACAAACACACTAAATGGAAGAATTAGAGGGTTTTTACCCTTGATGCAGGAAATTTCCAATGAGGGAAAAACAGTCCGATCCGGGCCCCTCAAACCGGGTCTATCGTGGCCCGGATCGGTTAGGGTACTAAAAGGCCTTACAAGGGGTGGAAGATTCGATGAGTTCCTTCATTTTGAGAAGACCTTCCCGTATATCTTCCTTATCGATCCCCGAATAGGCGAGCCTGATGTATTTCTGATCCTCACCCGGGAATGGGGTCCCGAAATGATTTCTTGTTGTGAAAGAAACACCTGTCTGATCAAGTATAAGTTTCCTGAATTCTTCCACGTCAGTGATGCCGAGGTTCGCCATGGCTTCTGTAACGTTGGGGAAGAGATAGAAAGTGCTGTTTGGTCTGTTTACCCTGACCCCTTCCATGCTGTTCAGCAGGTCTACGGCGATATCCCTTCTTTCTTTGAGGATGTCCAGCATTCCCCTTACATCATCCATGGGCCCCTTAAGGCCTTCCACGGCTGCCCACTGGACGAACTGGTTAGTGCATGATTCATCATTGACATTGAAACGTGAGATCTGTGAAATTATGTCAGTCGGGCCTATGGCTGCTCCCAACCTCCAACCTGTCATGGCGAATTTCTTGGAAAAGGTGTAGAGGATCACCGTTCTCTCGAACATGCCCGGGAGGCTTATGATGCTTTTGCCGGTCCCCTGATAGAGAATATCGAAATATGCCTCATCGCTCAGGACATAAAGATCCTTTTCCACGCAGAGCTTGGCAAGCCTTGCCATTTCCTCGTCATCCGATTCTGCACTGGTGGGATTGTGGTAATTGTTGTAAACCAGGATCTTCGTTTGAGGGGTGATAGATCTTTCGATCTGTTCAAAGTTTAGGGCAAAACCGGTCTCGGTTTCTATGAAACCGTAAGGTTTTGCGATGCCTCCATGGAAATTGATCATGGATTCATAGATCGGATATCCAGGGTTAGGATAGAGCACCTCTTCTCCCGGGTTCATCAGGGCCATGATAAATTTTCCTATCACAGGTTTGCCGCCTGTCTGGATACTAACATTGTCCGAATTAAGCTTCAGTCCCCGAGCATTTCCAACATCTTCGGCAAGGGCTTCCCTGAGAGGGGTGATCCCCGGAGTGGGGCAGTAACCTGTCTTTCCATCCCGGATGGCTTTGATCGCTGCTTCGATCACATTGGGGTGTGTATTCATGTTGAGATCCCCCAGGTGGAAGGGATAAACCTTGATACCCGTTGAGGCCATTTTTGCTGCTTCTGCACCTACCGCAAAAGCTGTTTCAGTCCCAAGACGCTGGATCCTTTCTGCGAACTTGCTTGTCATATTGATCACCTTTTCTTGAGTTTTAAAACTTCTTTGACAGCCTTGACTATGGCAGTAGAGGTCAATCCATAGGCTTCCATGAGTTCCTCGGGGTTCCCGGACTGACCGAAGCTATCCTGGATGCCCACCATTCTCAGAGGTACAGGACAGGCCTGGGAAATAGCTTCTGACACGGCGCTTCCAAAGCCTCCCATTACCTGGTGTTCTTCCGCTGTTACCATGGCTCCCGTTTTCCTGGCTGCCTCAACTAGAGTTTCCTTATCCAGCGGTTTAACTGTATGACAGTTGATCACCTTTGCGGAAATACCTTCATGGGCCAGTTTTTCAGCGGCTATCAGAGACTCATATACCATTACGCCGCAGGCGGTGATGGTTACATCTTCACCCTCCCTGTAGACAGAGGCCCTGCCAACTTCAAAAGGTGTTTCCGGTGTTGTTATTACTGGAACCTTTTCCCTGCCGAAGCGTATGATCACGGGGCCTTTGATCTGGGCGGCAGCAAGGGTCGCTTTTTTGGTCTCGTGGTAATCGCAGGGTACTATTATGGTAAGGTTGGGTATGGTGCGCGTAATGGCAATATCTTCAAGAGCCTGGTGGGTAGCCCCGTCAGGTCCGACCGAGATGCCTCCATGTCCTGAACCTACTTTCACGTTGAGACGGGCGTATGCAACAGTAGTCCTTAATTGATCCCAGGCTCTCCCGGTACAGAATACACCGTAGGTGCTCACGAAAGGGACCTTACCGGTGAGGGAAAGTCCAGCCGCCACCCCCATCATGTCCTGCTCTGCTATGCCTATCTGGATGAACCTCTTGGGGAATTCCCTGGCGAACTGGTCCACTCTGAGAGATGAGCTGAGATCAGCACCTAATACCACTACATCAGGGTTTGTTCTACCAAGTTCAAGAAGGGCATCCCCATAGCCGTACCTTGTGGGGATCTTCTCAACATCGCCAGTGATGTTTTCAGCAAGCTTGAGATCATTCATCTATATCACCTCGCCTGAGAGTTCTTTCAGGGCTGCTTCTGCCTGTTCCCTGCTTGGGGCCTTGCCATGCCAACCGGGTTCGTTGTCCATGAAAGAGATGCCTTTTCCCTTGACAGTGTGGGCTATGATAATTGTGGGTTTATAGTGGGTATGCCTGAAGCGGTTCAGGGCATCTACTATTTGCTGGACGTTGTGCCCGTCAACTTCAAGGACATTCCAGCCAAAGGCCTTCCATTTTTCAACTAGAGGTTCCAGGGTCTTTACGTCACAGGTACAGCCGTCTATCTGAAGACCGTTCCTGTCAACTATGCCGCAAAGGTTGTCCAGGTGGTAATGCGAGGCGGTCATGGCAGCCTCCCAGATCTGTCCCTCGTCCAGTTCTCCGTCTCCCATGAGGCAGTAGACCTTGTTCTTTTTGCCATCCATCCTGAGCCCAAGGGCTATCCCTGAAGCTATGGAGAGGCCTTGTCCGAGACTTCCTGTTGACACCTCAAAACCCGGCAGTTTGCACATATCAGGATGCCCCTGAAGCCTGGAGCCCAGTTTTCGCAAAGTTAGAAGTTCTTCTTTAGGGAAATAGCCGCTTTCCGCAAGTGCCGCATAGACTACAGGGCAGGCATGTCCCTTTGATAATATGAACCTGTCCCTGTCTTCCCAGCATGGATTTGCCGGATCGTGTCTCATGACCTTGAAGTAAAGGGCGGTAATGATCTCTGCGGCAGACAAGGAACCCCCGGGATGCCCTGATCCGGCTTCCACCAGCATCCGGATAATGTCCTTCCTGATGCTCACAGCGATGGAACCAAGGCTCCTACCTTTACTTTCATCCATTTATTTAACCTCCTTAATGAAGTGAAAGAATTGAAGAGAAATATTAGAAATTACCATGCAAACAATACCATAAACTCCCTGGATTTTGAAAAACAAATTTCATTGAAAAGTGAGAGAATTGTATTTTTATTAATAAAAGGTTGATGTATTTTTTCGTGATGTCTTGACATGTCACCTGAGAGTGACCTAAAGTGGGTCAGTATGTCACTTTTGGGTGACGGGGGGTGATCGGCATAAGGGATAGAGAAGGTACAAAGAAAAAGATCCTTAAGGCAGTGGGACACATCCTTAAAACTAGAGGTTTCCAGGATATCGGTATTAATAATATCGCCAGGGAATCCGGTGTTGACAAGGTGCTGATCTACAGGTATTTCGGCGGTCTTCAGGAACTTCTCCATGCATTTGCTGAACAAGGGGATTACTGGCCCACCACGAATGACATAGCCCCGGAAGATGATAAAAATATCAAAAACCTGGCTATTCCGGAAGCGTCTATAGTGCTCCTCAGAGGTTATCTGAGGGAATTGAAAAAAAACCCTTCGGCTCAGGAAATACTCAGGGGGGAATTGATGAGCAAGAATGAGCTTGCCCTTGAAACTGCCGGGACAAGGGAGAAACAGGGAAGGGACCTTATAAACCTTCTGGATCTTGAACCTGGCCTCAGGGACAGGATTGATGTTACTGCCGTGGCGGCCCTTCTTTCAGCGGGCTTTACTTATCTGATCCTGCGTAGCAAGACCAGCGGGACTTACCTAGGGTTGGATCTGAATTCCGAGGATGATTGGGAAAGGATCGAAAACGCCCTTGATCAGTTGGTGAGGTCCGTTTTTGATCACGATTTAAAATTCAGTTGAAGAATCTGTCGGATAACAGTGGAAGCCATAAGAAAGGTTTTAAGATAAAAGAAGGCGGGAGGTAGAGGTCTTTGAAGAAGGCGATATTGATTCTCATCATACTGTTTATCGGGTTGGTGCCCTGTAAGAGAAGTTTCGGAGCTGGTTTTGCCCTTTACGAGTTCAGCTCCAGGGGTAATGCCCTGGGAGGAGCAATGATAGGGAGGGCAGATGATCCTTCGGCATTAGCCTATAATCCTGCGGGGATCACCCAGCTGGAGGAATCACAGTGGCTATTCGGATTCACTGCCATCATGCCCAGTACGGTCGGGATCTTTCAGGACAGCGGTATCAGTTACGAATTGGAGGATATGTTATTCCTGGTTCCCCATTTCTATTATTCTGCACCTCTGAATGATGAACTCTGGTGGGGGCTGGGCACCTTCTCCAGGTTCGGACTGGGTACCGAATTCGACGAAAATTGGGAAGGACGTTATAACAGCTACCTGGCGGGGATCAAGAGTGTATCGGTAAACCCCAGCCTTGCCTGGAAATTGACCGATCAACTGTCCTTTGCAGCAGGCCTGGAGCTTATGTGGTTCCAGCTGGAACTGAAGAAAAAGGTGGATCCTACGGGAGGCCTGGCCCCTGACACTTTCACTGACATCGATGCAAGGATAAAAGGCGATGATATTGGATGGGGATGGAACCTGGGGATGCATTTCCAGCCTGCTGAAAAAGTCAAGTTAGGTCTTTCATACCGAAGCACCGTCGATCTTGAAGTGGAAGGCAATGCCAGGTTCTATAAACCGGAGATCCTCGAACTTCCGGATAATTTTTTCCCTGATACAGGGGCTGGCGGAGAGGTGACCCTGCCCGAAATGTACATGGCCGGGGTTTGTTACGATTTTTCGAACAGGACCAGCATTGAGTTTGATGTGGTTCGTACCATGTGGAGCTCCTATGACAATCTCACCATAGCTTTTGATGACCCCCTTAATCCGTTGGATCCGACAAGTAATATCCAGAGTAGTGAGAAAAACTGGAAAGACACATGGAGGTACCAGGTAGGACTGGAGCATAAGCTGAAAAATGACTGGACCATCAGGCTTGGTTACATTTTTGACGAATCTCCCATTCCCGATGAGACCGTGGATTTTATTGCTCCCACCAGCGACAGGAATCTCTACAGTATCGGCACCGAATATAAAAAGGGAGACTGGACCTTCGACCTTTCCTATATCTACATCGATATGGACAACAGGTTTGTTTCCGCTGAAGGCAGAGAAGGAGAAGGACTGGCAGACGCAGTTTTCACTGACAGCCGTACCCACCTGGTAGGGTTAACGCTAAATTACAGGTTTTAATTATATCTTTAGACATAGCCCAAAGCCCGCATGTGCTACAGGCAGGTTTTGGGCTATGCCAGTTCTTTCAGGATAGCCTTTGCAAAATAGGGTAGATCTGCCGGTCTTCTGCTGGTTATGATCCTTTGGGATACCACCACGGCTTCATCGACCCAATGACCTCCTGCAAGGATCATGTCATCCCTGATACTGGGGTAGGAGGTGACCCTTTTCCCCTTCAGGATGCCTGCCGAGACCAGAAGGCTGCCGGCGTGGCATATAGCCGCGATAAGACCTCCACCCTGATAGACATCTTTCACCAGAGAGACAATGTCCGGGGATAATCTCAATTTATCCGGAGCCATGCCCCCCGGTATAACCACAGCCATTACTTCCTCCCGGGAAAGGCTGGATGGTGAATAGGTGGCCTCGATATGGGTGCCGTATTTCCCCGTGTAAGCTCTTGGAGCTACAGGAGCCACCACCAGGGGCCGATAATCCGCCTCTAATAGCCTGTAATAGGGATACCAGAACTCCAGATCGTGAAAATCATGTTCTACCAGGATAGCTATCTGATCTGTCAAGATGATCACCTCTCTTCATTATTTCAATATGCTAATATATAACACATATTATAATCCATGTAAGACATCCTTGATGATAATAATGAGGAAGGCTTATCTATGATCGAGAGTAGATATTGGGAAAAGGCATATCAGAAAAGCAAAGGCGTGGCAGTGATCAAAGTTGTCAGGGGCCTGAGGTACACTATGGCTGAGACAGATAACGAAAGGGCGGGACTTGCTTTTTCCTTTCCATGGCACATCAGTCCTTCGGAGAGATCCTATGATATCCTTTCAAGCCTTCCCTGTGATTGTGATCGCCTATTGGATCTCAAGGATTCCGGCTGCCTGGGAGATAGAGTGGTAGCTGTAGCGGTGGCGAATGCTCTCATCAGTTCAGATGGCTTGATAAGCGACAAAGTCCCAGAAATAGCTGAAGGATCCCGTATCCTCTTAGTAGGTTATATCCATCCCATGGCCATGATATTACAAAATAGAGGCTTTGATTTTGCTGTCCTGGATGACCGGTATCCTGGTAGCATTCCAATAGATACAGGGGCAAGATATGCCTCCCTCTCGGATCTCGTCATTTTAAGTGCCAGCGCAGTTGTGAACGGGACATGGGATGATCTGACTGCCTTTTCAAAAAACCTTTGGCTAGTCGGGCCTTCAGCTCCTATGGATGCAGGTCTCTATGCGGATAGCTCTGTAAGTGTTGTGATGGGGCGAAAGATCTTGAGAAGCCAGGAATTATCCGTATGCGTCAGCAGGGGAGGTGGTACAAGGGACCTGTCGCCCTATACCAGGAAAATACTGTTAAGGATCTAACCCTTTTTATTCAGGGCATCTCCAGGCAATTTGACATATTGTGGCATTTCGGTTAGATTAAGTCGGTATTTCAGTTTCCCGCTTTTTTGCTCCAGGCATAAATTGTCTCCGAGCCAACCCTGGTTCCATGCAGTCTAAATAGAATTGAAGAGCAGGCTATATCATTTCTTCTTTACCCTTGGAATGGGCCGGTATCATCAATATCTCTATTCATATTCCGGCAGATCGTTGTGCCTGAAGGGCCAAGCATTTGGTCCATACAGGTAACTGGGATGATCAGGAGCCCCTGCTCTGTTGCTGTCAATTTATAAAAAAGGAAAGGTGATCCAATGGTACCTTCAAAAGGAGGAGAACTTGTAGTAAGAACCCTTGAAAAACTTGGTGTGGATGTCATTTTTGGCATACCCGGTATTCACAACCTGGACATATATGATTCCCTTGCGAACAGTTCCATCAGGCATGTAGGTGCGAGGCATGAACAAGGTTCTGGCTTCATGGCTCTCGGTTATGCGCGAATGTCCGGAAAACCCGGAGTAGCCTTGACAATTACCGGACCCGGCCTTACCAATATCATCACAGCCATGGGACAGGCTTTTCATGATTCGGTCCCTATGCTGGTGATCTCCAGCCAGATCGAAACATCTGCCTTGAATTACCGATCAGGTTATCTCCACGAACTCAGGAACTCCACTATCCTGGCTTCTTCTGTGGCTAAGGAAAGCAGGATCATCAGATCCCATCAGGACATATCGAATTCCATAATGCAGGCTTATAACCTTGTCACCTCCGGCAGACCGGGTCCGGTACATCTGGAAATACCCCTCGATATCCTCGGAGAGCCTTCTCCGATCGTTGAGAGTGATTTCCAGTACCCTCTCACTTCAGCTTTGCCTTGTAAAGATGAGATCAAGAGGGCTGCAAAGCTCATCACTTCCACTTCTTCCCCAATTATTATCGTGGGTGGAGGGTCTAGGAAGGCATCAGAGGAAGTGACCGGATTAAGTGAGCTGTTAAAGGCTCCCGTTGTTCAGACCTGTGCCGGTAAAGGTGTAATGGATGAAGAACATCCCCTCTGTCTTGGAAGCCGGCTGCATTTCCCATCCGTTCAGCAGCTAATCGAACAGAGTGATCTTGTAATAGCAGTGGGAACTGAATTTTCCCCTACCGATTTCTGGAAAAGATCTCTCAAAATAAGGGGTTCCCTGATGGTAATAAATGAAGACCCATCGTCTTTCTTTAATCAGCATTCAGCGGATATGGGTATAAAGGGTGATGCTGGTATTATCCTGCGATCTATCCTTGATCTCTTCCAGGGAACTGAAATAGCAAAAGAAGACTCTGCAGATATAGTAAGAACTGTCATTGAGGAAAGCAGGGCCATGATCGGGCAGGTAACAGGCATAGGCAAGGAATTGCCCGGTCTCCTTCGTACAGTAGCTGCTCTAAGGGAGAACATTGCCTCTAAAGGGGTATTATGGGCAGATATGACCACTCTTGCTTATCTTGGGATCAGCGAATTTCCGGTTTCATCCCCGGGCCTTTTCGAGCATCCGGTAGGTTTTGGCACTCTTGGTGCAGCTTTGCCGGCTGCCATAGGAAGCCTGATGGCCGAACCTGAAAAGGAAGTGTGCGTTCTTGCCGGAGACGGAGGGTTCCAATTTACTCTTCCGGAACTTGCCGTTGCTGCGGAACTTCAACACAGTCTGCCAATTCTGATATGGAATGACAAGGGTTATGGCGAGATAAGAAGGAATCAGAATTCCAGGAAGAGCCCCCGAAACATGGCGGTGGACCACAGATCACTGGATTACCTATCCCTTGGCAAATGCTACGGTATCCATGCTGTTGCAATATCTTCCCTGGATGAGCTTTCAGAGGCCTTGGGGGAGGCATGGAAACGGAATAGCCCCATGCTGATAGAGATGATCGCCGAGGAGGTAATTAAAATTGTCCCTTAAAGGAATTCGAAAAGCAGTTCTTCAAGTTGATCCCTATGTTCCCGGGAAGACCACTGAAGAGGTCATGTGTGAAAAAGGCCTGAAGAATGTCATCAAGCTGGGATCCAATGAAAACCCTTATGGCCCTTTCCTTAATGCCTTGAAAGCCATGACCGAAGAATTATCCAGGATCAACTCCTATCCGGACGTGTCCTTTAAGGAGATAAAGAGAGCCATTGCCGAGTTATCCGGCCTGGAGCCTGAAAATGTATGTATCTCTCACGGCGCTGAAGGGATGCTTCAGACCATAGGCAAAACCTTTCTTGAACCTGGTGACGAAGTCATCCTTCCCTCTTCTACCTACGGCCTTTACAGGGAGATCTCCAAACTTATGGGAGCAAAGGTGGTTGAAGTTCCCATGAAGGAAGAATATTACATAGATCTTCATGGATGTCTGAGGTCTTTGTCTGAACGCACTAAACTGATATGGCTGAATAATCCGAACAATCCAACAGGTACTGTTTTCGATAGAAAAGACCTCCAGGAATTATTACGGAGAATGCCGTCCCATTCGTGGGTGATCCTTGATGAAGCCTATGGGGAATTTACAGATCCTTCTGATCTTCCCGATACTGGATCTTTCATCAGAGACGGGAAGAACGTTATTTCGGTGAGGACCTTTTCAAAAGCCTTCGGCCTTGCTGGAGCCAGGATAGGTTATTGCCTCTGCAGTGATGAAATGAGCGTTTTAATTGACACCGTATCCGAACCCTTCAATGCCAACAGGATCGGTATCGCAGGTGCTATGGCAACTCTGAAAGATGATTCGAAAGAATACCTCCATGCCCTTTCATGTATCAGGAAAGAGAGGGAGAGGCTTTTGAAGGAATTTGCCGGTCTTGGGCTCATGCCGGTAAGATCTCATACCAACTTTGTTTTTGTAGAAACCGGTTTTAACGGTGACATGATATCAGAAAGAATGCTTGATAAAGGGGTCATAGTAAGATCCTGTACCGGCTGGAATTATCCTTCATCCCTCAGGATAACTGTCGGCACTCCAAGGGAGAATGAGATCATGCTTCTGGCTCTCTCAGAAACCCTCGAGGACCTGCGTAAGGAGGTATCAGACTGATGGTTGATCAGACAGTAAGTCCAGTTGCTGAAAGAGGAGAGGGAATGGTGATCTTCGATAGTGTCACAAAGGTCTATGAAGATGGTACCTGTGCGGTGGACTCCCTGGATCTGGAAATTAGAAAAGGTGAACTTGTCAGCCTCATTGGGCCATCTGGATGTGGCAAGACTACTACATTGAAGATGGTCAACAGGCTGGAAGAGTCAACTGCAGGTAAGATCTATGTAAATGGCAAGGATATCACTACGGTCGATCCTGTGCGTCTCAGGAGGGGCATAGGATATGTGGTGCAGGAGATAGCCCTGATGCCACACATGTCAGTAGCCGAAAATATAGCAACCGTCCCCCGGCTTCACAACTGGCCGAAAAAACGGATCAGGAAAAGGGTGGACGAACTGCTGGCCATGTCCGGTCTGGATCCGTCAATCTACAGGTATCGGCTGCCTGATCAGCTGAGCGGAGGACAGAAACAGAGAATAGGAGTCCTCAGGGCCCTTGCCGCAGAGCCTGAAGTGGTCCTTATGGATGAACCCTTTGGAGCTCTTGACCCTATCAGCAGGGAAGTGCTCCAGAACGAACTTGTGGCTATTCAGCAGAAACTCAGAAAGACCATCATCTTTGTAACCCATGATATGGATGAAGCTCTTAGGATATCTGATACGGTGGTAATAATGAGAGCCGGGAAGATCGAGCAAATGGGCACTCCACGGGAGATCCAGGATGAACCGGCCAGCGACTTCATCAGGAATTTCATTGGCGAGGACCGACTTTCCCAGATCTCGCCGGATGATCCGGTGTCTATCCTGGTGGAAGAACCCTGGGATAAGGTATTCCCCCAGGACAAGGCCTCAGATGTGCTGGCAAGAATGGAAGATGAGGACATGGAATGTATCCAGGTGGTGGACAGGAAAAACAGGTGGATAGGAATGGCCCTTCTTCGGGATATAAAAAATGTCTCCAGAAATAACGGGTTAGCAAAGGATGCGGTCAGGAGAGGGCGGAAACTCTATATTGAAGAGGCCACCATGAGAGATGCGGCAGAAATGCTCTCGGACCAGGCATACTCCATTCCAGTTATAGATGGGGATGACCAGTTCCTGGGAGTTATTACCGAAGCAGGAGTTGCGCGGCTGACAATCGGAAGGCTTAAAAGACAGGATAAGGGTGGTTCAAAATGTTAGAACAGCAGAATCTCTGGGATTTGTTTATCAGGTATGTTGTAAGGTACTATCCAAGGATAATCGATCTGACCATCCAGCATATGACCATATCCTTAATAGCTCTGTCAATAACGATGGTAGTTTGTCTGCCTTTAGGCATATATCTTACCAAGAATGAAAAGATCGCTCCCTATGTGATCGGCCTGGCCAATGTCTTTCAGACCATACCCAGCCTTGCGCTTCTAGGATTCCTTATATTTATCTTCGGGATAGGTAACGATAACGCCATATGCGCTCTTTTCCTTTATGCCATGCTGCCGGTCCTTCAGAACACTTATACTGGTATCAAGAATGTTCCGAGACATCTTGTTCAGGCTGCGCGAGGGATGGGAATGACGGAGATGCAGATCCTGCTGAAGGTCCAGCTTCCCCTTGCAAGGCCAGTAATTCTTGCCGGTATCAGGGTGGCCACTGTCTGGGTTATCGGTACTGCAACCCTTGCTTCGGCTATAGGAGGAGGAGGCCTCGGTAGACTTATCTTTTCAGGTCTGGCTTCAATAAGGAATGAGATCGTACTCGCCGGGGCTATACCTGCCACTATCCTTGCTCTTCTTGCAGACCAGTTGCTGAAATTCCTTCAGGATTATTTCAGTCCCAGGAAAAGAGCTTCAAGGATGTCTCGAAATATGGAAAGAATGCAACAGAGGGTAAGTTAAGTCACTCTCGATCCCGGAAAATTGAGAAAGGAGAGGATGTATGTGAATATGAAAGGAACAAGGAAACTGGTATTTTTGATGGTGCTCTGCATGTTTTCGGTTATGGTACTCGGGGGGGCTGCCTTTGCTGCGGATGACCCCATGACCTACAAAGGAAAGGTAAGTGTAGGTGCCCAGACAGTCAATGAAAGTGTAATTCTCGCATGGATGGCGAAGATCCTCATTGATGAATACACCAGTCTGGATACCGTAATAAATACTGAATTTGCAGCTTCTTCTGTACTGCATCAGGCTATGGCCGGAGGAGAACTTGATGTATATCCCACCTGGACCGGAACTCAGCTGACAGGTATTCTCAGATATGAGGGCCCTAATCTGACAAAAGAGGAAACCTTCAGGAGAGTGAAAGAGGGATTTGAGAAGAACTTCAACTTCACCTGGATCGAGCCTTTCGGGTTTAATAACACCTATGTAATGTCTGTCAGAAGGGAAACCGCAGAGAAGTATAATTTGAAGAAAGCGTCTGACCTCAAGGATCATGCATCAAAATGGACCCTTGCAGGTGATGAGAATTTTGATACCAGGCCCGATGCCTATCCCGGTTGGTCGGAAGCCTACGGCATAGAATTCGGTGAAGTCCTTCCCATGCAGTATTCTATGATGTATATGGCTATTGCAAGGGAAGAGGTTGACGCAATTTGTGCTTACAGTACAGATTCCAGGATAAAGAAACTCGATCTGGTAATGCTCGAGGATGATCTTGAATATTTCCCGGCTTACAGCGCTGCTTACGTGGTGACCATGGAACTGCTTGAAAAATATCCTGCCCTTAAGGATGTACTGGGTAAAATCAGTGGTAAGATCGATGAGGCGACCATGTCCGGTCTGAACTACAGGTTCGATGAAGGAGAGGAACCGGAAGATATCGCCAGGGATTTCCTGAGATCCCAGGAACTGTTGAAGTAATCCATATCTTCCATGCCGAAGAAGTGTCCTTTTGGAGAGACTTCCTCTTTTAATTAGGGCGCAAAAGGTTATTACATGATAAAATATACAGGTTGTACAGAAACTGAAGGCGGCAGATCACTGCCGCCTTTTTCGAGTAAATAACCTGGAGGTTTGAGGAAACATGGAAGAACAAAAAGGAGAATTTCTCTTCGGTAAAGTCATTTCTCTACCGTTGTTAGAAGAGATCAAGCACAGCTATCTTGATTATGCCATGAGCGTAATTGTAGGCCGTGCCATTCCGGATGCACGGGATGGCATGAAACCAGTTCAGAGAAGGATACTTTATGCCATGTTAGAACTGGGTTTAAGGCATAATACTTCTTACAAGAAATCAGCCCGTGTTGTGGGTGAGACCATGGGTAAATACCACCCGCACGGAGATGCTGCCATTTATGACACCATGGTCAGGATGGCCCAGGATTTCAGTATGAGATATTGTCTGGTTGATGGCCAGGGTAACTTCGGGTCCATAGATGGTGACCCGGCTGCAGCCATGAGATATACCGAGACCAAGCTTAAAAAGATCGGTGAATATATGCTTGCGGATATTGAAGAGGATACTGTGGATTGGGGGCCTAATTTTGATGAATCCCTCAAAGAGCCCCAGTATCTCCCTTCTATGCTGCCTAATCTCCTGATCAATGGCAGTTCCGGTATAGCAGTAGGAATGGCTACGAACATTCCTCCCCATAATATATCCGAAGTTACCGATGCCCTCTGCTACATCATTGACAAAGGTTTGGAAAATGCGGAATTCGGAGAACTTCTGGAACTTCTTCCAGGTCCTGATTTTCCCACAGGTGGACTTATCCTCGGCAAAGAAGGCATTATCGATGCCTACAGGACAGGCCGGGGGAAGATAATCATGAGAGGAAGGACCCATGTAGAAGAAAGCAAAAGAGGGAAAACAAGGGTCGTTATTACGGAAATACCTTACATGGTCAACAAGACTTCCATGATCGAGGCTATAGCCAAGGGAGTCCAGAACAAGACTATAGATGGAATAACCGATATCAGGGACGAATCTGACCGGGACGGACTAAGGGTGGTATTGGAGATCTCCAGGGATGCTGATCCAGATCTTGTTCTGAGACAGCTTTACAGCAGAACACAGCTTCAGTCTACCTTTGGTGCCATTAACCTGGCTCTTGTGGATGGTGAACCTAAAGAGCTGCCCATCCTTGAAATGCTCAGTATATTTCTTGACCACAGGCGATCAGTAGTCCGTAGAAGGACCACTTTCAGACTCAACAAGGCAAAGGCAAGGGCTCACATTGTCGAGGGTCTTGTCAAGGCTCTTGATATTATCGAAGAGGTCATATCCCTGATCCGTGCCTCTCGAACTGTTGGAGAAGCAAAGTCATCTCTTATGCACCAGCTTGATTTTTCAGGACTTCAGGCCCAGGCAATCCTCGATATGAGGTTACAGAGACTTACCGGTCTTGAGAGGAACAAGCTTGAAGAAGAGCTTGCCCAGCTTCTGTCGGATATAGAAAAATACCAGACCATTCTGGAAAACCCGAAGGTCCTTGATTCGGTTATCAGGGAAGAGCTTGTGGATATTCGTAAGACCTTCGGAGATGACCGTAAGAGCACAATCATCGCGGCGGCGGCGGAAGTTTCGGAAGAAGAACTGATCCCGGAAAGCGACATAGTGGTTATACTGTCCAGGGATGGTTATCTACGCCGTAAACCCCTTGAAGATTACGTCCTTCAATGCCGCGGAGGGAAAGGTCGAAGAGGAGCTGCTGTAAAAGGAGAAGACGAGATCGCTCTTATGGCTGTAACAAGTACCCATAAGGATATCTATCTTTTTACGACAAAAGGAAGGGTCCTCGCCATAAAGGGTTATGTTATCCCTGAGACACGGACTGGTAAAGGTAAACCTATTACACGATTCATCTCCCTTGAAGAGGAAGAAAGGGTGGTTGCCATCAGGGGGTCTGCCCTTGTGGAAGCCAGGTATGTATTTTTCCTTACCAGGAAGGGTATTGCGAAAAGATTACCCATTTCAGAGCTGCAGAACCTGACAAGGGCAGGGAGAAGGGTCCTGACCCTGGGCGAAGGGGATGAGATCGCCGAGGTCCATAAAACTACAGGTCAGGACGAGCTTCTTTTCATATCTTCGAGGGGGCGGGCCCTGAAAGTATCAGAACAAGAATTCAGGCCTATGGGGCGAACCGCCAAGGGAGTCATTGGAATGAGACTGGGCAAGGATGATCGTATCATCAGCTTTGATGTAGTGGATGAGGGAAAACAGTCACTCATAATTAGTGAAAATGGTGTGGGCAAAAGAACTCAATATAGCGAATTCACCCCTCATCATCGTGGAGCTGGTGGTGTTAAGGCAATGAATCTCAGTTCAAGGACTGGTAAACTGGTTTGCAGTTACGGGGTTTCTCCTGAAGATGAGATAATTCTGATATCTGCAAGGGGTAGGCTAATTCGCCTTGCAGCAGATGAGATACCCATGCTGAGCAGGACTGCGAGAGGTTCCATTCTTGTCAGGCTTGATGAAGCAGATACTGTAGCCGACCTGAGTATCGTTCCTGCACAAGTGTGTGATGAGGAATGATATCTCCATGAAGATCGCTCCCGATGGGTTTCCCGTAGTGGCATTTTCAGGTTTCATGTTCATTGGAAGCCTTTTCTTTGTTCCTGTCATATCGCCTGCTTTCGTGATTCTTACCTTTTCTCTCGCCTGGTTTTTCAGGGATCCTGAGAGGGCCATTCCAGGTGGAGAAGATACCTGGGTAAGTCCGGCAGACGGCAAGGTCATCGAGTTGGTTAAAGGTGATCATCCCTTTATGGGTTCCGGTTGTTACAAGATAGGGATATTCATGTCAGTCCTTGACGTTCATGTTAACAGGACCCCTTTCACCGGTGTGGTGGAACATCTTGAGTATGTTCCTGGCGAGAAAATGATGGCCTTTAATGAAAAAGCGTCTGAGAAGAACGAAAGAATGTACGTGGGTCTGATGACTGATAAGGGGCCTCTTCTGATGGTTCAGATAGCAGGTTTTCTTGCACGGAGGATCGTCTGCAGGCTCTCAAAAGGTGATCTTCTAGAGAAAGGCCAGAGATTTGGTATGATAAAATTAGGTTCCAGGGTGGATGTATATCTACCTCCCGGTGTTGAACCCAGGGTACATGTAGGTCATAGGGTCAGGGCAGGAGCCAGCATAATTGGAGTGAATATCAATGAAACATAAACGGAATTACAGGGACCTCACCTTTAAGGATCTTTTGCCTAATATGGTAACCAGCGGTAACCTGATCTGCGGGATGCTTTCCATTATTCTGGTAATTCATGGTCAGTTTGTTCCTGCAGGATGGCTGATATTCATTGCTGTATTTTTCGATTTCATGGATGGCAAGATAGCCCGACGGATAGGTGCCGGAAGCAAGTTCGGCCTCGAATATGACAGTCTTGCAGACGTTATCAGCTTTGGGGTTGCTCCGGCATTACTTCTTTATTCCGTGTATCTTAAGGATGTATTCGGTGTTATCGGTGCCCTTATCGCTTCTTTCTTTGTTCTATGTGGAGCCCTGAGGCTGGCAAGGTTCAACATAGTACACATCCCTGGTCCCTTCCAGGGATTACCTATACCGGCAGCTGGCCTTTTTGTGGCTTCCTTCGTGATCGGTGAGATACCCCTTCCCTTCATGGTGGCCTCCTTCTTACTGGTATCCTCGGGATTATTGATGATATCAAGCATTCCATGGGGGAACCTGAAGGGGATGAAACATGCTGACAGGAAAAAGGTCTTTCTCTTCTACTTTATTTGTATAGGGCTTATTATTACCCTTCATT
Organism: Synergistales bacterium; assembly: GCA_016927765.1. Classification (GTDB taxonomy): domain Bacteria; phylum Synergistota; class Synergistia; order Synergistales; family JAFGMB01; genus JAFGMB01. The sequence continues at coordinate 2,859 of JAFGMB010000197.1, read as the reverse complement.
CCCGTTCGATCCTCACCGGGATGGTCATATACATCACAAGTGGTTTCATGAGAATAGACTGGAGCAAGTTCTTTTCCCGTACTGAAGATGAGGATTATCTTGAAGAAAAGTGATTTTTATCGGCATTTATCTTGATATATTATGGATAACAAAACCGGGAGTGCTGTATTATCCAGCACTCCCGGTTTTTATTTTTCCCATCTCTTCGGCAAAAATGAGATGATTAGAATTATTCGACCTTTTTCAGCCTTGGCCAGATCAGGTATGCAAGGATCAGTGACAACGCCAGGTTCGGCACCATGTAGCTGCCGTTGTAAATGGTTGAATATAGCCAGACATTAGTCCCTTCTGGTGCGTAACTTGCAAAAAAGATCACTCCTGACAGTATATGGGCTACCAGTCTTAGAGAAGTGCCGAGCAACATTCCTGCCCAGATGGGTTTTCTTACAAGACCTGCAAACCCGAGGACACCAAAAGCGATGGGATAATCAAGAAGAGCCTGGGCCGGGTGTACCACGTATCCTCCAAGTATCAGCTGGACAAGCCCGGCTACAACCCCAGCGCCAAAACCCCCTTTGAAACCCCACCTTAAGGCATAGATAAGCAGGGGGAGATTTTCCAGGGTCACTGAACCTCCCTGGGGCATCCTGAAAATTCTCAGATAGGACAGTGCAATAGCCAGTCCTGCAGCAAGGCCACCTTCTACCAACATCCGTGTTCTGTTTTGCATGGGAAATTACCTCCTTGGTTTTTGCCGGAGGTAGGGGAAGTGAGGTTATTATAAGCTCTGCATCTCTTCCCTGCGCCGGCATGATCCGGATCAGGTTCCAGGGGTCGAGACTGGCAGTCTCCTCTCAGCCGATAACATCGACTCCCCCAGAGCCAGACCATATTCTACTACTATTGATATAATTGTCAAACCTCCCGGACCCCTTCCATGACAGATAGGATCACCTATGATATAACCAGATACGGATGGAATATCCCTATTTGGAGGTTCATCATGAAGAATGTTTTTCATTACGAGATAGAAGGTTCTTTTGGGGATAAAAAAGTTCTTATAGACCACGTTATCCCGGGTTCAGGGTGTGGAGTCACAGCGGTTCTTTTCCATGGGGTTCATGGATGCTGTTCCTACAGGGAGGGAAATAAATACAGGGATCTTGCAGATCAGCTTCTTAAAAAGAAGGCCGAGGTTTTCCTTGTTGAAACCAGCAGAATGATCCGAGACCGAGATGCTTATGGCACTGACAGGGAATCATGGGCAATTGATTCCTTCACGGGTAAGACCTATGCCCAGGATCTACTGGACAATTGTAATGCCCTTCATAATATACTGGAAACTTTTCAACAGGGGGAGGTCATTCTATGGGGTTTTTCACTAGGGGGGATCAATGCTATTAACATACTTGGAGGTGAATATAAGGCCATCCTGTCCAACAGCCGGCTTGAATACCCGGAGCTGGATCCTGGCCTTGTAAATACACTTGTTGTCTCAGGTAGTGGGGACAAGATAAGGGATGAGGCGGCTTCAAGCCTGTCAATGCCTGTGATCAGTACCATTGGCCCTTCTGAAGAATTGCATGAGGCTGCCTCGAATATAATCGAGCAGAGAGTGTTCTTCTTTTATGGCGATCAGGATCGGACATTCAGCGAAGGATCGAGCAGAAGGGTTTTTGAAAAGATCGCTTCCCCGAATAAAGATTTCATTATCATCACGGGAGCCGATCACTCCTTTCGTCAGATGAACGGGGTCCCTTCAAACGAAGGATTGTCCGAAATGGTGGAGTGTCTTGAAAAAAGGGGAATATTCCACTAATACCAGGGCCAATCCGGTGTCAGGCCAAGACATGAAATTAGATGTGAGCCAAACACCATTGCCATGATGCCTCCAGCGGCGAGAAACGGTCCCAGTGGTATGGCATCCTTCCTTTTTACAATTTTCAGGACCAGCAAAACAACTGCTATCATCCCACCTGTCATAAAGCCAAGATACAATGATACAGCTGTCAGCTTCCAACCCAGGGCTGCTCCAAGCCCGGCCATGAGGTTTGCATCTCCCCAGCCCATGCCGCCCCTGCTAATGACAATGATCAGGGCAATTACGGAAAACCCCAGGATTCCTCCCAGAAGGCCGTCCAGGACGGGTGTGATCCCTCCGAGCAATCTGAAAGCAAGTCCAGATACACCCAGGATAAGGGTAAAGAGGTCATAGATATAACCAGTGTTGAGATCTGTAATGGAATTAAGAAGAAGAAGGTAGCTGGTGATCAGCGCTAAAACCACGGAAGGATGGATCCCCCATCTCCACGCCATGATACCTCCCATAGCACCTCCTATACACTCCACCATCAGATATCTTGGAGAGATCCTTGAACCGCAATATCTGCATTTCCCTTTAAGGCTGATGTAGGAAATAAAGGGAATAAGGTCTGAAAAACCTAAAATATGACCGCATTTAGTGCATTTTGACCTTTCTTTTCCCCACCAGCTTTCTTCGTCCGCGGTCCTTAGAGCAACAACATTAAGAAAAGACCCTATGGCTCCCCCGAGAATGATATTTAACAATATAAAAATGAATGAGATCATCAATGTTTCTCCTGATAAGAAGATATGCTTCCATAAGGTATTGTAAAAGAAAATGTTGCGCTTTTCATCTCATTGGTCTATTGTATTACAGTAGTAATATGAATACTTCAGATTCCAATTAGGTACCTGATCAGATCACTGAAGAAAGGAGTGAATGTTATGCCCAAAAAGATCCTTGTGGCTGTCGATCTAAGCAAGATGTCGGACAAGATAGTAACTTATGGCTGTAGTCTTTCTCGGCGCCTGGATGTTAATACTTCTTTCATACAT
>JAFGMB010000196.1 GCA_016927765.1 Synergistales bacterium | reverse complement strand
TGATCCCTTTAAAGCTGTTGTCCGCATCCTCCGCAGGAGGAACAATCTCCGGAACAGTCTTCAGCCCCTTCCCTCATATCACTCCAGATGGGAAGGTAAAGGTCCAGGATCTCCTGGATATCTCCCGAGCAGCACTTTCCGGAGGGATTCTTTACCTTGCATTCCCCTCCGGTGCAGGCCCCGGTGATCCTTTTTATATCATCCAGGTTTTTTGCCCCTTCAATGGTTATAGCTGAAAGGATCTGCATCTTGCTGACATTTTTACAGTAACACACTGTTTCGTGAGCACCTTTTTCAAGCCATGACATTTAAGCCTTCCTCCTGTCCCCTTGTTCCATGTTCCTTTATGAAATTTTCGACGGCTCCCCTGATCTGGTCACGCACGACCCTGGCCCTGGCCAGCCTTTCGTCCCATTCTCCCTCAAAAGCACCTATGTCGTCAAAGGGCCAGTTGATCTTCTCGTGCTGACCGGGAAATATGGGACACCGGGCTGCCTTGGCCTCGTCGCAGACTGCGATCACGTAGTCGTAGGCCCGCCCCTCTTCAAAGAACTCCATTATACTGTTTACAGGGTTCCCGGATATATCTATTCCCACTTCTTTCATTACCGCAACCGCAAGAGGGTTAATTCCAGGGCCCCGTTCAAGCCCGGCACTTTCAGCTTCGAAGCGCTCCTCTCCCAGGAGGTTCATAAAGGCCTCCCCTATCTGGCTTCGTGCGGTATTCTGCCCGCATATGAACAAAACCCTGATCTTATTTCCCATTATGTAACACCTCCAGAGACCAGATATCCTTTTCTCTTCAATGCTCCTGATAACTCTTATTTGTTCCCACTTCCATTCTCACTGTCCGAGCTGAATTCAACACTGCCAGAAAAGCCACTCCCACATCAGCAAAGACAGCCTCCCACAATCCCGAGATGCCGGCAATACCGAGAAGAAGTACAATGCCCTTAACTCCCAGGGCAAGAACTATATTCTGCCAGACGATCCTCCTGGTCTGACGGGCAATGGAAATGGCATCGGCTACCTCCGATGGCCTGTCGCTCAGAATGACCAGGTCGGCAGTTTCAATGGCAGCCTCGGAACCAAGACCCCCCATGGCCACCCCCACATCGGCCGTGGCAAGGGAGGGAGCATCATTGATACCATCCCCTGCAAAAAGCACATTACCCCCGGCTTTCTGCCGAAGGGATCTTACTTTCTCCACCTTCTGATGGGGTAGAAGTTCCGCAATGTAATTCTCTATCCCAAGGGCCGAAGAGACGGATCTTGCTACTCCATATCTGTCCCCTGTAAGCATCCAAATATTTCTTATACCCAGGGCTTTCAGGTTTCTTACGGCAGTTGAAGCATCGCCCCGGATAGTGTCGGACACTACTATATAGCCCAGGTATCGCCCATCCAGGGAAAGATGGACCACTGTCCCTGTCTCCTCCACCGTGGATACAGTTATTCCCTCGTTTTCAAGAAGGGAAGCTGTTCCCGCCAGGATCACCCTACCCTCATTAACAGACCTGACCCCTTTACCCGGGATCTCTTCCATTTCAACATTTATGGAATGGGATATTTCTCCATAGGCCTTTATGATCGATCGGGCCACAGGATGATTCGAGTTCATCTCGGCCACAGCAGCAGTACTTAAAAGGTCTTCAGGGTCCACTCCAGATATGGGGCGAAGAGAAGTCACCTTGAAAGTTCCCTCCGTCAGGGTCCCTGTTTTATCAAAGATAACGGAAGTCACCTCTGTAAGGGCATCCAGCACATTTCCACCCTTTACAAGCAGGCCATGTCTTGAAGCGGCACCTATCCCTCCGAAATACCCCAGGGGAATGCTTACCATAAGGGCACAGGGACATGAAATTATGAGAAGCACCAGGGCACGATATATCCACGTCGAGAAGGTTCCATATCCGAGAATAGGCGGAAGAAGTGCAACAAAAAGTGCCAGTATTACGACCGAGGGAGTGTAATAACGGGCAAATCTGGTTATGAACCTCTCTGTGGGAGATTTCTGGGCCACTGCGAATTCCACCATCTCCAGGATCCTGGCGATAGCGGTTTCCTTATAGGGAGAGGTGACCCTGATCTTCAGGACCCCTGACAGGTTTATGCTACCCCCATATAGTGTATTCCCAGCTTCAGCAGAAACAGGCACAGGTTCTCCTGTAAGGGGCGAAGTATCCACAAGGGAAGATCCGGTAAGGACTTCTCCGTCCAGGGGGATCTTCTCCCCAGGTTTGACTATGATCACATCTCCCGGCTCAACTTCTTCAGGAGAAACAGTTGTGACCTCATCAGCCCTGAAAATATTTGCATAAGTTGGCCTGGATGCCAGGAGGGATTTTATGGATTCCCTCGAATTAGAGGCAGCCAGGTCCTGGAGGAACTCTCCCACGCTGTAAAAAAGCATTACCCCCACGGCCTCACCTAAGAAACCAAGGGCAATGGCAGCGAAAGTAGCTATCGTCATCAGGAAGAACTCGTCAAAAACAATTCCCCCCGCCAGGTTTCGAAAGGCTGATAGGATCACGCTATATCCCGCCACCAGGTAAGATAGAAGGAAAACTAC
>JAFGMB010000195.1 GCA_016927765.1 Synergistales bacterium | reverse complement strand
GATAAGTCTGATCTTGGGATCCATTTTTTATACCTCCCTATTACAATAATTAATCTCTTTCATCAAACGAAATGTTTACCTGAAACCAAAAAAACGATCCATTGTAATTGCTACAGCATTCCTCACAGAAAGATGATTATAGTCATTTATGCCACCCCTGATGGGCTGCATGGTGCTATCACTGATACTAAAGACATCTTCATCCAATCCCCAGGATGTACCGAAAAGGAAAAGAACTGGCTTATTCAGGGTAAGTAGCGATTTTTTCAGTTCCATCCAGTGGGTAGATCCCGACCTGAACTTTGCAGTAGTAGCTATAACATAGGGTTTAACCTTTTCCTTCTCTTCTACCCAGGCAATTGTCTTTTCAATAGAAGGAATGATCTTCGCAAGTTTTAATGCCTCACCTCTGAGTGGATTGAACGTAGCTCCATACCCTTCAGTCCAGTGGTGCATTATTTCCCTGGCCATATCTCTCTGGCTCTTGATGGGGGTAATGATAAAAAAACGTTTGATACCATAAGTCCGGCAGGTCCTGCTGATATCATGAATATCAAGGCCAGTTACTGCAGCAGTTGAACTCTCACCTTTCCTATCCAGCACCGGATGATGAACCAGCGCGACATATGCGCTTTTGTCCAGATAGGGCATGATGTTAGCCCTGCTTAGAAGGTCAGGTCTTCGTGCAAGTGTTCTTTGTACAGCCTGTTCCCTTCTCCATTTCCCAATAGCTTTCTTATCCCCCGAAAGCAGTACTTCAGGGACCTCGATCCCCTTCCACGAAGAGGGTCTTGTGTAATGGGGGTGATCAAGCATACCACGGTAAAAGGAATCTTCTATGACTGCCTGTTCTTTCCCGACAACGCCTGGTAAAAGCCTGGAAACAGCATCGATTATTGCCATACAAGGGATCTCTCCACCTGTTAGGACATAATCCCCTATTGATATTTCAAGGTCCACATATTGATCGCAGAAACGCTCGTCAATTCCTTCGTAATGACCACATATGAATATAAGATGCTGAGCAGTAGACAGAGTTTCCACCGTTTGCTGGGTCATTACCCCACCCTGAGGACTCGGAAATATCACCTTGCCTCTTCCATGAGTGGAAAAGATATGATGCAGAGCTTTCTGGAGAGGTTCAGCCATGAGTACCATGCCGCCTCCACCAAAAGCATAATCATCGATCTGTCTGTAATTGCCCTGGGAATAGCTTCTCAGATCCAGAATGCTTATGTCAATAAGACCTTCTTTTACAGCCCGACCGAGGATACTGGTGGAAATAAAAGAATCCATGAAATCAGGAAAGGCTGTTATTATGGTGACCTTCATCATTCCCACAGGCCTTCCATAAGAAGCACTTCTACAATCCCTTTCTGAAGGTCGATGTTCCTTATGAAGTCGGATACTGCCGGAATATATCTTGTCTTTCCATCCTCGGTCAGAACCTGGTAAATATCGAATTCCCCTGTATGCAGGACCTCGGTTACCTTTCCCAATGGAGTTCCTTGTTCATGTAACACAACCTGAAGTCCCACTATGTCATCTACCCAGTAATTTCCCTTTTCCAGGGTAACTCTCTGGCCCTTCGGGATCTTCACCAGGTATCCTTTCAAGGTCTCAGCTTCATTCCTTGATGAAATACCCTGCAACCTGGCGATAAAATATCCCTTGTTATTGAGATACCTTATCTCCTCAAGATGAAGATCTCCGTAGAATTGGCCCTGGGGGTAATAAATTTCCAGCTGAACCATCCGCTGAAATCTTTCCGGGAAATCTGTAAGAGGTTGGATCTTGATAAGGCCATTTATACCATGAGGTCCAAGGATCTTCCCAATGACCACCAATTCCTCGACAGACAACCATTGTCACCTCATTCCTCAATATCCACATCTACTCTTTCGCTGCTTTTTACTGCAGAGGCTTTAGTGACAAGCCTGATGGCATTTATAGTAGCTCCACGCTTGCCGATGATCCGCCCAATGTCTTCCTGTGGAACACTTATCATTATCTTGATAACCCCGTGATCATCAGTTGAAGAAGAAACCTTAACATCATCAGGACGGGTAACAAGCTTTTTAACGATAAATTCCACAAGGGCGCTGTAATCCGGCATTTCTATTCAGCCTGCTTTTTGTTTTCCTGGAATTTATCCCATACACCGGCTTTTTTCAAAAGACCTCTTGCTGTGTCCGAGGGAGAAGCACCTTCAGAAAGCCAGTGCAATACCCTTTCCTCATCTATCTTGATAGCTGCAGGATCTGTCATTGGATCATAAGTCCCCAGCATTTCAATGAAACGTCCATCTCTTGGAGACCTGGAATCTGCTACTACCAGACGATAAAAAGGTTTTTTCTTTCGGCCATGACGTGCAAGCCTTATTCTTACTGCCATTGAATAAACACCTCCTGTAATTTATACGATACTGATAAGATCTTTAAATATCTCCGGGAATAGTCCATCACTAAAACATTCCTCCCGGCATTTTAAACCCTTTCTTTGTCTTATTCTTCCCGAATTGTTTCCACAACTGGTTCATTTGGGTATGCTGCTTAAGCAGCTGGTTAACCATCTGAACACTTGTACCCGATCCGTTAGCAATCCTTCTTCTCCTGCTACCTTTAATGATCTGGGGGTTAAGTCTTTCTTCAAGTGTCATCGACTGGATGATCGCTTTTGTCTGCCTGATCCTCCTGCTGTCTATATCGGCATTCTTCAGTTCCCTGATCTTCCCTGCGCCTGGCAGCATATCAAGAACCTTATCAAGAGGACCCATTTTTTCAAGCTGTTCAAATTGAATAAGGAGATCTTCCATGTTAAGTCTGTTCTTTTTCAGACTTTTACTTATCTTATCGACATCTTCTGAAGAAGTGATGGATTTGACCTTTTCCGCCAACCCTGCCACATCTCCCATACCGAGGATACGTTGGGACATTCTCTGAGCATCAAAAGGCTCAAAGGCTGAAATGGTCTCCCCGGTGCCAGCAAATTTAACCGGTATCCCTGTGCTTTCCTTTATCGCCAGGGCAGCTCCGCCCCTGGCATCGCCATCAAGCTTGCTTAATATCAGACCTGTAATTGAAAGTCGATCATGAAAGGCTGAAGCTACTTTCACAGCTTCCTGGCCTGTCATGGAATCCACGACAAGGAGCGTTTCATGAGGAGATAGAAAATCTGAAAGTGTTGCCACCTCATCCATCATTTTCTCATCTACCTGGATCCTGCCCGCTGTATCAAAGATAATTATATCGATTAGATTGTCCCTGGCATATTTCAGGGCTTGCCTGGCAAGGTCAACAAGTTCGATGTTGATATCACTGGGTCCGAAAAAATCAACTTTTGCCTGAGCTGCAAGTATGCGTAACTGGTCAACAGCAGCCGGTCTGCGCAGGTCACAGGCAACGACCATAGGCTTATGTCCCTTTTTGAAACGGTGGGCGAGTTTTACAGCAGTAGTAGTTTTACCACTGCCCTGAAGGCCGACCATCATATATACACTTGGAGGATTGGATGAGACCTTCAGTGAAGACCCTTCCTTCCCCATAAGGTTGACCAATTCATCGTAGACTATAGCTATGACCTGCTGACCAGGAGTTATAGATCCAAGGACTTCCTGTCCTACCGCTCTTTCCCTGATTTTTCCCACAAAAGCTTTTACGATCCTGTAATCCACATCGGCTTCGAGAAGGGCCCTCCTGACTTCGCGAAGAGCATCCTGAACATCTTCTTCGGTCAGTTTCCCCTTGCCTCGAAGGTTATCAAAGATCGATTCAAGTCTTTCTCTTAAAGCTTCAAACATTTTGTTCTCCTCTGAAATTAAGGATCCTGTCCATCTGCGCCAAAAAAGCTTCAGGTAACTGTTCCCTGTAATCGTCTACCTGGAGCTGAAGATCTTCAAATCTTTGTTCATAATCCCGGATCCTAACAGAGAAAGAAAGCTCCTGGTCCAGTGACCTGAGCCTTTCGATCGCCCTGTTAAGAAAATCATGAGAAGCCTGCCTTGAAACCCCGATTTTTTCAGAGATCTCTCCAAGGGACAGGTCCATTATCTCGTGAAGCTCAAAAACCTCTCTCTGCCTATTTGTAAGAGCTGGCGCATAGAGATCATACAGAAGGGTCAGATTTATCCTTTTATCAAGGGAAGGGATGTCACTCAGCAGATTCACCTCCCGGCATAAACAGCAAAAGAGATTATAATGGCAGTAAATTGTCCTGTCAAGCGAAAAGACTTGACAGGATTTAATCTGTCCATGGCAAACAGGAATCTTCAGATCTCCTCTCATGGAAGGGATCTGGACCATCTAAGCCTTGAAGACTATAGACAAATCTCTTCATGTTTGCAATCATAGTCAGAGTTTACTATTGTCTGGTAAAACGGAAAGGAGGTAAAATGCCATGCTAAAACATGACCGTTCACCTTTCGATAGGGCTAAGGATGAAAGAAACAGGCTTCTGGGAGAAATGTTGATCCAGGCTCTATCCTCCAAAGGTTATTCAGCTCAATACGCAGCAACCAGGGAAGAGGCTCTTCGCGAAGTCATGGCCCTTATACCTGAAGGAGCTTCCGTGGGTATCCCAGGCAGTGTTACTATCAGGGAGATCGGTGCTCTGGAATCCTTGAAACAGAGAGGCAACACTGTTTTTCATCATTGGGACCCTTCCCTTACATCCGAGGAAAAGCCTAAAAGGCTCAGAGATGAGAATGAAGCTGACGTTTTTCTTACAGGCACTAACGCACTGACCCAGGACGGAATGTTCGTTAATATAGACGGGGTTGGGAACAGGGTAAGCGGTATGGCCTGGGGAACGAACAGATTGGTTTTTGTTGTGGGAATAAATAAGATCGTCAAAGATCTTCCTTCAGCAATTCAGCGAGTCAGAGATGAAGCCACTCCACCTAATGCAATAAGGCTTAATATCGATACTCCATGCTCCAAAACCG
>JAFGMB010000028.1 GCA_016927765.1 Synergistales bacterium | reverse complement strand
GGGCGACCATATACGAGGCCAGTGAAAGGGATCTCAGAATAATTGCCCTTGAAAAGGGGATCTCCCACATATACGATAAAGGCAGGGAGGAACTGGAGAATATCCATGTGCTCTTCCTCTCCCTGAAAGAAATCGAAGAACTGATCAACAAAGGCCTCAGGGCCTGAAAATAACTTTACATCATTGAAGAGGTGAAAAAAGATATGGACAAGATGCTCCTCGATCCATTCAGTTTTGAACTTCCCACCACTATTGAATACGGTGTGGGCTCACTGCTCCTCCTTCCAGGGAAACTGAGGTCCCTGAAGGCAAAAAAGGTCCTGATAGTGAGCGATGAAGGACTCAGGAAAACAGCTTTGATCGACAAGGTCACGGATCTGCTGGAAAAGGAAAATTTTCAGTGGGATCTTTTCACTGAAGTGGAACCTAACCCTAAGGACTATAACGTTGAAAGAGGTGCCGAAAAGGCAAGAAGTTCAGGCGCGGACTGCATTGTAGCCCTTGGAGGTGGAAGCCCCATCGACTGTGCCAAGGGGATAGCCCTTCTCGCCACCCACGGTGGGCGGATCAGGGAATACGAGGACAGGTCCAGGATCGGGGAGAAGGTCCTGCCTCTTATAGCCATACCCACCACCGCAGGGACGGGAAGCGAAGTGACCTTTGGGGCGGTGATAACAGACACCAGAGAATGGTTCAAGTTCACGGTGAAAAGCCCTGTGCTTGGAGCCAGGATCGCCCTGATAGACCCGGAAATGACCCTGGGAATGCCTCCCGCGCTGACAGCATCCACCGGAATGGATGCCCTTACCCATGCCATAGAGGGGTACACCGCAAAGAATGCTGAACCCATCGGAGACGGGCTGGCCCTTTATGCTATTGAACTGATCCATAAATACCTCCCCAGTGCTTTCAGGAACGGCAATGACATCGAGGCAAGGGCAGGGATGATCCTCGGGAGCGTCCTGGCAGGCCTGGCCTTCAGCCATTCGGATGTGGCGGCGGTCCACTGCATAGCGGAAGCCCTGGGAGGCAAATACGATCTGCCTCACGGCGTGTGTAATGCCGTGGTGCTTGCCCCGATGATGGAATACAACATGGACTTCTGCAGGGAGAAATATGCCCGGGTGGCCTCTGCCATGGGTTTTTCCTTCGACTCCATCGAAGAGGGAAGCCGGATAGCCGTGAGGGAGACCATGAAACTTGCCGAGGAAGTGCAGCTCCCCTCCTTCAGTTCACTGGGTATCATGGAGAAGGACCTTGAGGAACTGGCTGCCAATTCCGCCAGGAACGGGAGTAACAAGGATAATCCCCGCCCCATGAACAAAGAGGACTACCTCGGTTTCCTGAAAGACCTGCTGAAAAAAGGTTAAAGGATCATTTTAAATGAAATTAACAAGAGGGCTGGAGCGTTACTCTTCCAGCCTTCCTGTTTTTCCGGGTTAAAGGGATTTCCAGGGCTTGAAACCTGAACCCATCACCTCGGTAGCATCACAAACCGACATGAGGGCCTTGGGGTCCAGGTCGGACAGGTAATTCTTCAGGACCGCGGTCTGACGGGACGCAAGAAGGGCAAGGAGAACGGGCCTCTCCTGGCCGCTGTAGCCTCCTCTACCTTCCAGCATGGTCACGCCCCTGTTGAGTTCATGAAGAATAAAATGTGAAACGGCCTGGGGATTGCGGGTTATTATGAAAACCTGCTTTCTCTTGTCAAAGGACCTTACCGTCTGATCCACCATGACACCCATGACGTAGACGCTCACCGCGCCATAAATGGTGGCCTCCAGACCCACCACAAAATATGAAAAGGCCAGGATGACAAAGTTGATATAAATATTGAACTGGCCGATCTCAACCCCGTAGTTCTTTCTCAGGACCATCCCCGGAATATCGGTACCGCCGGCGGATACACCGTAGCGGTAAATGAGCCCTCCCCCTACCCCCTTAAGGAACCCGGCGATCATGGCGACCATGAACCTGTCCTCCAGCGGCGGATAGGGGAGATACTCGAAAAGCTTCAACATCACCGTGAAAATGAACACGCTGTAGGTTGTCCAGAGCACGAACCTGGGAGAAAGGGCTTTCCACCCCCAGGCCAGCAGAAGAACGTTTACAGATGCTATTATCCATACGGGGGATATGCCGAAGAGGTAATGGGAAAGAACCGCTATGCCGGTAACCCCGAGATCGGGGAAACGGTTGGGCATCACAAAAAGGACCACCGCAATGGCTATCATGGCTATTCCCAGGTTGACATTGATGAAAACAGGCCATTCAAGTTTGAATTGGTGAACTACCCGGGCCGCATAAAGCTTCAATTTCCTGTTCCTCAAAAGTGACATCATATGCTCCTTCCATGATTCAGGGTCTGGACGATCCGAAGCACCTTTATCTGGTATAATATATCGGTTGGATTTCTGTAAATAACGAGGTGATCAGGCTTGTTCATACCATTGGAAGGTCAGGGCATCGTTTCCCTCGACAGGGTGGTCGCCCTGGTAAGGGAAGATAATGAAACCGCCATTTATCTAAAGGACGGTTCGGTAATGGCTACAGGTTTCAAGCCTGAAACCCTTGCTAAAAGATATCGTAACTTCATGGGAGAAGCAAGAAAGAACCGAAGGGTCATGCAACAGGGAGGAGATATTTCATGACGGCATCCGTTCCACTTTACACCGCAAAGGATATCCAGGTCCTTGAGGGCCTTGAAGCAGTCAGGCGAAGGCCTGGCATGTATATTGGAGATACCGGCCCCAGAGGGCTTCACCACCTTGTCTATGAAGTGGTGGATAACTCTGTGGATGAAGCCATAGGGGGTTACTGCAACGAGATAAACGTGGTCATCCATCCTGATGAGAGCATATCCGTCACCGATAACGGCAGAGGTATACCCATAGACCCCCACCCATCAAATGGCAGGCCTGCCTCTGAAGTGGTCCTGACCACCCTGCACGCGGGGGGAAAGTTCGACAGCGGAGCCTACAAGGTCAGTGGAGGCCTTCACGGAGTGGGTGTCTCAGTAGTGAACGGCCTTTCCGAATGGCTGGAAATGACCGTCTACAAGAACGGGAAAGAATGGTCCCAGAGATTCGAGAAGGGCATTCCTGTCACGGATCTTGAGGGGGGCATCGATACCGAACTTTCAGGAACAAGGATCCATTTCATGCCTGATGAGGATATCTTCGAGGAGATCATCTTCTCCGCGGACCTCCTCAGCGGCAGGTTCCGGGAAATGGCCTTTCTTAACCCGGGGCTCCGGATATCCCTGGAAGACCTGAGACACGAGAAAAGATACGATTTCCATTATGAAGGCGGCATAAAGGCCTTCGTGGCCTACGTTAACAAGGACAAGAGCACTCTTTTCCCCGACCCGGTGATCATAACCGGGGAAAGGGAGGAAATATCGGTGGATGTGGGTATCCAGTACAACGACGGATACCTGGAGAGGATCTTCGCCTTTGCCAATCTCATACATACCCTTGAAGGGGGCACACACGTATCCGGTTTCAGGACCGCCCTGACCAGGGCAATAAACGAGATCGCCCGAAGGAACAAGATCCTGCGGGACAAGGATGCGAACCTCACAGGAGAAGATCTGAAGGAAGGACTTACTGCCATCATCTCGGTCAAGTTGCGGGAACCCCAGTTCGAGGGTCAGACCAAGACAAAACTGGGAAACAGCGAAGTCAAGGGCATAGTGGATTCCATCGTTTATGAAGAGATGCTGACCCAGCTGGAAGACCAGCCCCAGATAGTCAAACCCGTGGTGGAAAAGGCCATCCGAGCAAGACAGGCAAGGGATGCCGCCAAAAAAGCCAGGGAACTGGTGAGGAAATCCGCCCTTTCCGGAATGAACCTTCCCGGGAAACTGGCGGACTGTTCCAGCAGGAATCCCGAGAACACTGAGATATACATAGTTGAGGGAGAAAGTGCTGGAGGAAGCGCCAAACAGGGAAGAGACAGGTCCTTCCAGGCCATTCTTCCCCTCAGGGGTAAGATCCTGAACGTTGAAAAGGCAAGGATCGACAAGATCCTAAGCAACAACGAGATAAGGACCATCATCCAGGCCCTGGGTTGCGGCATTACTGAAGATTTCGACATCACCAAGCTCCGCTACAACAAGATCATCATAATGACAGATGCCGACGTGGACGGAGCGCACATAAGCACCCTCCTGCTAACGTTCTTCTACAGGTACATGCAGGGCCTGATCGAGAACGGCAACCTATACCTTGGCCACCCTCCCCTTTACAGGGTCCAGAGAGGGAAGACCATCAATTACTGCTATTCCGACAAGGAACTGCGAAAACTCATGGACGATCCCGAATTCAAGAAGGCCACTGTCCAGAGATATAAAGGCCTCGGAGAAATGAACCCCGACCAGCTCTGGGAAACCACCATGGACCCCCAGAACAGGATCCTGAAAAAAATAGAGGTGGAGGATGCCATGGCGGTGGACGAATATTTCAGCATCCTCATGGGAGATAAAGTGGAACCCCGAAGGGAATTCATAGTTACCCATGCGCATGAGGTCCGCAACCTGGACGTATAACTGAGACGATACCAGCGAGGAGGCAGATATGAAAAGGCTCATCCCCATCATGATCCTGACTTTACAGTTCTTTTCTGCCTCCATAGCTTACCCGGCCGAACACGGCGGAGTGGTCCTCGCCCTTTCAGGCGGAGGAACGAGGGGTATCGCCCATATAGGGATCCTCAAGGTCCTTGAAGATGAAAATATCCCCATCGCAGGCATAGTCGGCACAAGTATGGGATCCATCATAGGTGGCCTCGCCGCCTGCGGGATCCCTGCCGATACATTAGAGGACATAGTGCTCCACCTT
>JAFGMB010000027.1 GCA_016927765.1 Synergistales bacterium | reverse complement strand
GTTGAAGCCCTTTTACAGGGTGGAGAAAAAGAACTGAAAAACCTCCTGAGTTGGTGTAGATCAGGTCCTCCTCTTGCCCTGGTCATGGAGATCAGGGAAGAGTGGGAAGAGGTGACCGAAAAGCTCTTTTCTTTTGAAGTTCTTTTCTGAAAAGGGCTGTCCCAAACTACAAGTATATATAATAAGGCCACTTCGCCTAATAAATAATAATTTTGCCAAAAATAGCAGGGAATCAGAAATTTCTGTTTATTACAGCATCTTTTGATGATAAACTTATAGATGCATACTTAACTAAATATTCTGAGGGATGTGCAACATTACAGTATCGAGAGTATTTCTTCTATCAATGGGGAGAGATTATTCATGGATAACGACACAAGCTCATCAACCTTTACGGATCAGAAAGTCCCTGGCGATGTCATCGATCTTCAGAGTAGAATTGCCCATCTTGAAGAGATATTGAGCAGCCTGGAAGTTGAAAGAAGTAACTGGGAAACCTTTTTCCGATATTTCCAGGAAGGAATTATGATCTGTGACAGTGAACTCAGGTTACTCAAGGCTAACAAGTCATTTCAGAGGCTGTTTGAGATCAACCTTGAAAATATCCTTGGAAAGCCAATTCAGGAAGTTCTTTTCGGCAGATCCGCCCCCCCCGGTGAGTTCTCGGGGATCTTTGAGAATGCCTTGGCAGGGAAGTCTCTTCCCCTCGAGCATTTTGTCTGCCACGTGAATGGCCATTCATTGAAAGTGTATCTTAAAGCTATTCCTTTTCGACTTGTAAATGGAGAAAGGGCTGTCTGCACTGTCATCCACGATCTTAATTCCTTTGCAGAAAAAGAGGAGTGTCTCCGCCAGAGACTGCAGCTTCAGAAACTTGTATCCCAGGTGTCCGCATCCCTGGTCGATCCTGTCGAATTAAAGGATACCCTTTCCTCAGCCCTCAAACAGGTTGCTGTCTTAATGAATTTGAATGGGATGAAGCTTTTCAGCAGTTCTCAGGACAATAATACCCTTGAGATCATACTGGATCTTTCCGGAAAGGACGGAGGATTCTCCGGGATCAAAGACCCGGTATCCCTTCTCGATAAACTCGGGCCGGAGGGCTATATTTTTCTCGACCCTTCTTCCAGTGATATTCTCTGGAATACATTTCTTCCTGTGATCGAGTTTTCTTCTCCCGTACCCTGTATGCTCCTTCGCCTTGATCATGCAGGACAGTGCCAGGGGATCCTTGCCCTCTGGGCACAAGATCTTAATGAAAAGGTCGATGAGGAAGCGGTTTCTGCTCTTCTATCCCTGGGATATTCCCTTGCAGCGGCTCTTTCAAGGAAAAGGGCTCAAGGGGTGAGGGAAAGAGATCATCAGAGATACCAACAGATAGTTGATGATCAGCTTGATCTTGTCAATACCTATGACAGTGAAGGTCTGATAACTTATGCTAACCGTGCTTTCTGCAACTATTACGGCATTGAAAGGGAAAAGGTCCAGTGTATTAACCTCCTGGATCTCACCCCTGAGGATGAAAGGGATGATCTCAAGGAAAAGATCCTCTCCATTTCCCCTGATTTCCCCATACTTGTGAATGAGGCTCATATGGATCTACCCTCGGGAGGGACCATGTGGCAACAATGGATGAACAAAGGGGTTTTCGATCAGGAAGGAAGGCTTGTCGAGGTAATAGGTGTTGGAAGGGACATTACAAGGATCAAGCGGATGGAAGAGGAACTTAAACAGACCATAGACACTCTCCAGGGAACTTTTGAGGCCACCATAAATGCGATGGGAAAGATAATCGAGGTCAAGGATCCCTACACTGCCGGACATCAGCAGAACGTAGCTGATCTTACCCATGCCATAGCCATGGAAATGGACCTGCCCCAGGAGAGTATTGATGCAGTCTATTATGCATCACTTGTGCATGATATAGGCAAGATCCAGATCCCGAGCGAGATACTGAACAAACCTGGCCGGCTCAATGAAATGGAATATTCTCTGGTCAAGAACCATCCTCTTTATGGTTATGAAATTCTCAATACAGTGGATTTCCCATGGCCGGTGGCCAGTATCGTTCTACAGCATCATGAGAGGATGAATGGAATGGGATATCCCCATGGCCTTGAAGGTGATGAAATCCTCCTTGAAGCCAGGATAATGGCCGTGGCCGATGTGGTGGAGGCCATGTCTGCCCATAGGCCTTACCGAACCAGCCTCGGCCTGGATTGTGCGCTTGATGAGGTCAGGAAATATACAGGTACTCTTTATGACAGGAAGGTCGTGGAGACATGCCTGGCCCTTTTCCATGTAAAGGGCTTTACTTTCAGGGTGAATAACGGCAGGGACAACCTTTCATCCATGAGGTAATTTCAGGAGTATTCATGAATAGCACCTGGAAGGAAAGGATTTTGATCATCGGGACAGAGACCCTTGGAGTCAGGGGTCTCTGTTGTGTTGTCAGGGCAGGAGAGAGGAGAATACTTATCGATCCCGGGATAGCCCTGGGATACTATCGTGAAGGTCTTTTACCCCATCCGGTTCAGATCGCTGTGGGATCCATTATAAGGGAAAGGATCATCACGGAGATCTCAGCTTCTACTGACATAGTGATAAGCCATTTTCACGGCGATCACATGCCTCTGGTCCATCCTAACCCCTACCAGCTTGGTGTTGAGGGTATCAGGGAATGCATGAACACTAAAAAGGTGTGGGTCAAGGAGTTTTCCCGAGAGACAGGAAAAAGACTTGAAAGGGTCAGGGAATTTGCAGATCTTGTAAATGTGATCCCTGTGCAGAATGATAATGAGCGCCATGGGGTAATGACATTTCATGGTCCCCTTGATCATGGGGAAGATGATTCCTTTCTCGGGCAGGTCCTGATAACTACCATAGACCTGGAAGGGGATCTTTTCTGTCATGCTTCTGATCTTCAGCTTCTGTCCACTGCCACGGTTGAAAAGATCCTGGAATTTTCCCCGTCTATTGTGATGGTAAGTGGGCCACCTCTCTATCTTGAGGATTTTATGCAAACCAGGAAGGGTAAAGCATGGAATAACGCTGTCCATCTCGCTGAAAATGTGGATACCCTTATCCTGGATCATCATCTTTTTCGGTCAGGGAAAGGGTTGCAATGGTATGAAAGGCTCCGGCAGAGCACAGGGAGAGATATATTTTCCGCTGCCTGGCTCACAGATATGGAACCTCACCTGCTGGAAGCCATGAGAGCCGAACTTTATCGGTGTATTCCAGTCCCCTCGGGCTGGCACGAGCGATATATTATTAAAAAAGAAGATCCCTTCATATTCCTGGAGATGGCGAGGAAAATATATCCTTGGTTCGGTTATTGATGAAGTTCCCCTTGTTCATGTTCCTCAAAAAGTGTAAAGTTAACGGTAAACGGTGTACTTCCGATAATATTTAGTGAAGGAGTCGATATCCCCATGGTAGTGGAAAATTATGTGAAAGTAGCAGGTTTGCTCCACTTCATAAAAGGGCACATGGAGGATCAGAATCAACTGGGAAAATATGTCCACTTTTCAGTCAGACAGGATACCCAGTGCAGTGATGGAAGGGTTCGTCATGACTTTCTTGTCATGCGAGCTTATGATGGGGATATAAAGGAATGGATAAAGGACCAGCAGGAAGGGGCTCCTGTCAGGGTGGAAGGGGAAGTGAAATCCTCCCTGGGTAGCGGAGAGATGTACATTCTTGTAAAGAAAATTGAAAGCCTTTAAGCCTTGAAAATTAACAGGTCTAAAGGTAATTGAATTTTTGGATCTTCCAAAGGATCCCGGCCCATAAGGCCGGGATCCTTTTTATTCCAGCATATCGAAGAAAGTTGACAATAATGGTCAAGTATTGTATCCTTCCTTTGTTTTTGCAGTAATTACAGGGGGGATCTCATGAAATTATCCACCAGGACAAGATATGGAATGAGAGCGATGCTGGATCTGGCCTTGCATTCAAATGAAGGGAATCCTGTCCCTACCAGGGAGATAGCCGAAAGGAACGGAATTCCCGAAAGTTTCCTTGAGCAGTTATTGAGGATCCTGAGACAGGAAGATCTGGTTTCAAGTACCAGGGGTTCCCAGGGAGGATATGTTCTGTCCAGAGCTCCTTCCGAGATCAAGGTGGCTGAAGTCATCAATGCCCTTGAAGGGCCTATCAGCCTGGCTGATTGTCTTGATGAAACAGTTTGTGATGAGGCATGGAGTTGTCCTTCAAGAATATTATGGAGCAGGATAAGGAAAAGTATAGAAAAGGTTACCCAGACAACTACCCTGGAAGATCTGGTCCTGCAGGAACCTGGAAGGGACCGGTTGAAGGAGGAGGAAAAATGATCGGAAGAATATATCTTGATAATGCAGCGACTACAGGAACGGACACCGAAGTATTGAATGAAATGCTCCCCTATTTTATGGAATCCTTCGGCAACCCTTCCTCCATATATTCCTTTTCCCGGGACAATCGCATTGCCCTGGAAAGATCCAGGGGACAGGTTGCAAGGGCGATCAATGCAGAACCGGCAGAGATCTATTTTACAGGAGGAGGCACCGAATCCGATAACTGGGCCCTTAAAGGCGCGGCCTTTGCAAGAAGAGGGTCGAGAGGGCATATCATTACCACCATGATCGAACATCATGCTATTCTTCATTCCGCGGAGTTCCTTGCAGGTATGGGTTACGATGTGACCTATCTTCCAGTGGATGAAGAGGGAAGGATAGACCTGAAAGAGCTTGAAGGTGCATTCAGGGAAGATACTTTCCTCGTCTCTGTGATGTTCGCCAATAACGAGATAGGGACCATACAGCCTGTATCTGAGATAGGAAGGCTTTGCAAGAAGAGGAACGTCCTTTTTCATACAGATGCTGTACAGGCAGTAGGACACATACCGATAGATGTGAAAGCCATGCACATAGATATGTTGTCCCTTTCGGCTCACAAGTTCCACGGTCCCAAAGGAGTGGGAGCACTCTTTATCCGCAGGGGCGTAAAAATAGAGAATTTCATCCATGGCGGGGGACAGGAGAAAGGACGCAGGGCCAGCACCGAGAATGTTCCAGGGATAGTAGGGCTCGGCAAGGCTCTTGAGATTTCCATCCAGCGGATAGGAACTGAATCTGCAAGGCAGAGCATGCTTAGGGACAGACTGATAAAGGGCATCCTTGAGACCATTCCATATGCCAGGTTGAATGGCCCGGGAGAGGATGGAAGGCTCCCCAATAACGTCAATTTCAGTTTTATCGGTGTTGAAGGAGAAACACTGATCCTTGATCTGGATGAAGCGGGTATATCTGCTTCAACAGGAAGCGCCTGTTCTTCGGGATCTCTTGACCCTTCACATGTTCTACTTGCCATAGGGCTTGATCATGCCCATTCCCACGGTTCTCTGAGGATGACCCTTGGGACATGCACCTCGGAAAATGATATCGATTACGTACTGGATACTCTTCCCGCCATCATAAGCAGAAGGAGAGAGATGTCACCTCTCTGGGAAGATTTTCTACGCAATGAAAAGAAGGTGACTATTTAATTGTATTCCGATAAAGTAATGGATCACTTCAGAAATCCCAGGAATGTTGGAGAAATAGTGGACCCCGATGGTGTGGGGCAGGTTGGGAATCCCAAATGCGGAGATATCATGAAAATATATATCAAGGTTGAGAACGATATTATCAGGGATATCAGGTTCAAGACCTTTGGTTGCGCATCAGCCATCGCTTCTTCCAGTATGGCCACTGAAATGGTGAAAGGGAAACCTCTCAGGGAGGCCTGGGATCTTTCAAATCGGGCAGTCGCTGCGGCACTGGATGGACTTCCACCGGTAAAAATGCATTGTTCTCTTCTCGCCGAAGAGGCCATCCACCAGGCTATTAACGACTACAGGGAAAGAATGGGCCTGGAGCCCTGGAAAGAAGGGCCCGGGCATTTCGCTGAACTGGAGGAACATGGCCACTGATGCCAGAAAAAATTAACAGGGCAGGGGATGCTATTCCCTGCCCTGTTCGTATTATCTCTCGATGAGAGGCCTTAAGGACCGTCACCCCAGGTATGCCCTCTTATAGAGATCTATGACCTGTTTTCTTGTCACGGCGCGAGGATTATTATCAGTAGTACCACTTGTCAGGGCATCATCGGCCATTTTTTCGAGGGCACTTTCAAAATCATCAATATCGATACCCATCTCTTCAATGGATGGTATCTCCAGGTCACTGCACAGGGCTCGAATAGCTTCAATGCCCATTCGGGCCCCTTCCAGCGGATTTTCACGGTGGGAGTCATAATTCATGGTTTCTGCAACAAGCCTGAATTTTTCAGGACATGAAAGGTATGTGAAATCGGCCCAGGTAGAGAGCAGACTTGCATTGGCCAGTCCATGGGGTATTTCAAAGATAGCGCTCAAAGGCCTGGACATGGCATGGATCAACGTCGCAGAAGAGTTGGTCGTGCAGATTCCTCCGAGGATCCCTGCCAGCATTACTCCTGATCTTGCTTCGATATCAGTGCCATCACACCATGCTTTTCTCAGATGCTCAGAGATCAGCTTAATGGCGCTCAGTGCAAGGATATTGGTGAAAGGCTGTTCTTTTTTGGATGTCAGGCTTTCAAGGGCGTGACAGAAAGCATCAAGACCAATGGCTGCTGTGTTCAAAGGAGAAAGGGATACTGTAAGCAGGGGATCCGAAACGGCTATCTCAGGGATCAGTAAGGGCGAACTGAACATCATTTTGACCCTTTGTTCCTGATCTGTGATCATGGCGTATCTTGATACTTCAGACCCGCTGCCTCCTGTAGATGGGATCGCCACGATCGGTGGGAGAGGATGGATGATCCTGTCCTGGCCTCTGAAGTCTTTCAGTTCCGCCCCGTTAGTGGCCAGGATACCTATGGCTTTAGCGGTATCAATGCAGCTTCCGCCTCCAATGGCAAAACAACTGTCGCAACGGTCTTTCAGGAACTGGTTCAATCCTTCTCTGACCGACATGGTCGTGGGTTCACCTGCGGGAATGGTGTAGCAGGAGTTCTCTATCATGGATCTTGTCAGCATTTCAAGGAGAAAGGCATAATGATCTGAAGACTGGATAGCCTCGCTGGTAACGATCAGGGTCTTTTTTAGAGCCATCCGGGATAATTCTTTTTCCAGATCCCTGAGGGATCCGGGACCATGCAGGATAAGCCTTGGCATTCTGAACTCGAAAGGAAAAAGCAACATATGCACACCTCCCTTTACTGTGCTGTTATGATAAATTATACTTCTTTAGGTTATTTTATTCACTTGATCCTGTTTCCCATTTTTTACAGGCTTTCGAAAGCTCCTGTTTATTAACCGTAATGTCTCTTAAGAAAGGATAGAATTATGGAATTGGAATTTCATGCTCCTGAAATAGCAGAAAAAGACCGTTATGGATCTTTCTATTCCGCAACCCCCCAGAGATCTTCAGATTTCAGTGTAGTCAATATCTACGCCTGGTCGGAATATGGCAAATATGAGTGGGCTTTTACCGAGCATATCTGCTGGTTAAGGCTCAACTACCCGGACCATCAGTATTGGGCTCCCGTAGGCGACTGGACCAGGGTGAACTGGAAAAAGGAGCTCAGGAACCTTTTCCCTGGGGGTATAACTTTCAGAAGGGTCCCTGATAGACTGGCCATTATTTTACGGGACAGCCTTGGTGAGGATCTGGAGATAATAGAGGATAGAAATGAATGGGAGTATGTATATTCGGTACCCCATCTGATCGCTCTGCGGGGTAATTCTTATCATGGGAAGAAAAACCTTCTCAATCAGTTCATTACAAGCTATTCCCATGAATACGAGGAAATTTCAGAAAAAAACCTGGAGGAGATCCTCCTGATGCAGAAAGAGTGGTGCAGCTGGAAAAGATGTGACGGCTCAAAGGGTTTGAAAACAGAACATGATGCCATAATCAGGACCCTGGGCAACTGGAAGGAATTTGACAATATCATGGGCGGTCTCATCCGGGTGGATGGAAAGATAGTTGCTTACACCATCGGAGAAAAGATCGATCCCTCTATGCTGGTAATTCATTACGAGAAGGGGATCACCGACTTCCGGGGGATCTACCAGGCAATGAACCAGTTCTTTCTATCCCGATCAGCTGTCGACTTCAAATGGGTCAACAGGGAACAGGATGTGGGGAGTCCGGGTCTCAGGAGGGCGAAATTGTCCTATCATCCGGACCACTTCGTGAAAAAATATATCCTTACCTGGAAACCCTCCGGGTGGGAACATGGTGGTCCCGTAACCGGGATGTGATCGCAGCAGCAGGTATTATGTGTTGGGAGGTGGAATGAATGTATCCTGATTTCTTGCCACTGGACCTGGCAGGGCGCCAGAAATATCTTGGCCTCTGGAAAACCTGTCCTCAACATGCTTCTGATTACAGTTACGTTAATCTCTATGCCTGGAATGCCGAAAGAGGCTACGAGTGGGCTTTTACCGAGGGTCTGTGCTGGTTGAGGACCACTATCCCTGAAAAGGTGCTCTGGGCTCCCACGGGACCATGGTTCGATCTGGACTGGCCTTATATCCTTGAAAGGGCTTTTCCTGAAAGGACAATTTTCGAACGGGTGCCTGGAAAACTTGCCCTTCACCTGAAAGAGGAACTTAACGAAAAAGTTCTGATACAGGAAGACCCTTCCGAAGGGGAATATATTTACTCCATCCCCGAGATGATCGAACTTCCCGGTAAAAAATTCCACAAGAAGAAGAATCTTCTGAACCAGTTCCTCCGTGAATATGAGCATTCCTATATTGAGATAACCCCGGGTATCATAGAGGAGATACTCAGGATCCAGCACGACTGGTGTTTATGGAAGAACTGTGACGGTTCTTCCGGGTTGAAAGCAGAGAATCAGGCCATAGCAAGGGTACTGGGATCATGGAAATCCCTGGGAAGGTTATTCGGAGGAGCCCTGATCGTTAAGGACAGGATAATAGCCTACACCATCGCGGAAGAAGTGGATCCGGAAAATATTATCATCCATTTCGAAAAGGGATTGACTGAATACAAAGGAGCGTATCAGGCAATAAACCAGATATTTCTGGAAAAAAGCTGCTCTTCCTTCAAATGGGTAAACAGGGAACAGGATATGGGGAATGAAAACCTCAGAAGGGCAAAGCTATCCTATAACCCCATCAGTATCCTCAAAAAATACCAGGTCATCTGGGCCCCCTGATCCCCGGGAATTAATGGTACTGAAGTAGTACAATATGACTGTAAAGAGGTGATGGGCATGAGAATAAGAATACCCATTATTTTGATGGTCATATTTTTACTTACGGGAAACATGGGATTTGCCGCAGACCTGCCTCTTCATGAACTCAGGCTTCCCGAGGGTTTTACCATAGCGCTTTATGCGAGGGTACCTGGTGCCAGGCAGATGGCCCTTGGGCCTGAGGGGAACCTTTTTGTCGGATCCAGGGCAGGGGGAAAGGTTTTTCTCGTCAGGGATCTTGACCAGGACATGAAGGGTGACGAAGTGGTCGAAATAGCCTCGGGCCTGAATAACCCGAATGGAGTGGCTTTCGTGGGATCCGATCTTTATGTTGCAGAGATCCACCGTGTGATCAGGTTCCCCGGGATACTTTCAAAGCCACCGGGAGCAATGGAATATATTGTTGTGAATGACTCTCTTCCCAGGGATAAGTGGCATGGCTGGAAATATATCCGACAGGGACCTGATGGAAAGCTTTATTTCCCCATAGGGGCTCCATGTAATGTATGCGTCAGCAAAGATCCTCGATATGCCACGATCATGAGGATGGACCCCGATGGAAGTCATCTCGGTATCTTCGCAAGGGGTGTCAGGAACACGGTTGGATTTGACTGGCATCCTGTTACGGGAGAATTGTGGTTCACCGATAACGGGAGAGATTGGTTAGGTGATGACCTTCCCCCCGATGAGCTCAACAGGTCATGGAAAGAGGGTCTTGATTTCGGGTTCCCCTACTGTCATGGCAGGAATATCCCCGACCCGGAATTCGACTCATCAGTTTCATGTTCAGATTTCGTTCCTCCCGTTATGGAACTGGGACCACATGTTGCTGCCCTGGGAATGCGATTCTACCGGGGAGAACAATTCCCCAGGGAATACTTGGGGAGGATATTCATTGCCGAACATGGATCCTGGAACAGGACGGAGCCCATAGGATACAGGATCACCATGGTCTCTCCTGACGGTAACAGGGCTGCATCCTATAAGATCTTTATCGAAGGGTGGCTTGACGGGAACAGGTCCTGGGGTAGACCTGTCGATATTGTAGAGCTTCCCGATGGCTCGATCCTGATCTCTGATGACACTGCCGGGGCGATCTACAGGGTCTCTTATTCCCGTTGATGCTGATACAGAAGATGTTTCAGGTCTTCCATGTCAGGATATTATTACTCCAGTAAAGGAGGTGTAATGATGATTTTCCAGATATCTTCCGATGCTTTCGAGTACGGCAAATTCATCCCTTCCCGCTATACCTGTGAAGGAGAGGACCTTTCTCCGGGTCTTGTTTGGGAAAATATCCCTGAAGGTACGGAAAGCTTTGTGCTCATC
>JAFGMB010000026.1 GCA_016927765.1 Synergistales bacterium | reverse complement strand
CCCTCTGGCGACTTATACACCAGTCTGAACGATCACGGACCATATTAAAGATCCTCTCTTTTCCCCACTCAGGGACCCATTTGACATTTTCATCGATTATCGCCAGGGCTTGTGCGCGGAATTTATCAACATTCACGAACCACTGCTCTGTAGATCTGAAAATGACAGGTTTCTTGCATCGCCAGCAATGAGGATAGGAATGCATAATCTTCTGATTACCCAGGAGCCTTCCGCTGTCGGTCAAAGTCTTCAGAACCAGTTCCGACCCTTCCTTAAGTGAAAGACCGCCAACAAGAGGGGTCCCTTCTCTGAAGGAGCCCTTGTCGTCGACGGGATTGTAAACCTCAATACCATATCGGATCCCGGTTTCGTAGTCTTCCACTCCGTGACCAGGAGCAGTATGTACACAGCCTGTTCCCTGATCAAGAAGCACATAGTCTGCCAACACCAGAGGTACAACTCTTTCCGGATAGAAGGGATGTAATGCCGTAAGACCTTCAAGGTCCTTTCCTATGGTTTCCAGAAGGGGCTTCTCAAATTTCATACCTGTCTGTTCCTCAACAGTGGAAAGGAGTTCTCTGGCTAAGAGGTAGACAGAACTACCTGACTGAACGAAGGTATAGGTAAAATTAGGATTAAGAGCGACAGCCATGCTGGCCGGCAGTGTCCATGGTGTAGTCGTCCAGACCACAACATAAATATCCTTTCCTTCCATTTCAGGGAATCTGCCCCCAGTTCCTTTCAGGGAATATGCGACGAAGATTGAAGGGGAAGACTCATCCCAATATTCAATTTCGGCTGCTGCAAGGGCTGTCTGACAATCAGTGCACCAGTAAACAGGTTTCTGTCCTTTATATACAAGTCCCTTTTCCACCATATCGGCAAAAGCACCGATCTGTGCCGCTTCGTATTCAGGATGCAAAGTCATATAAGGATCCTGCCAGTTCCCTATAACACCAAGTCTCTGGAATTCTTCCCGCTGTATATCCCTGTACTTAAGAGCGTAATCGGTACATTCTTTTCTGAGGGAAACAGGGTCAATTTCATCTTTCGTGATACCTTTTGACTTCAGTACATGTAATTCTATTGGAAGCCCATGAGTATCCCATCCGGGAACATAAGGAGAACTGAATCCTCTCATCCACTTGTATTTGGGGATAAAATCCTTAAGGATCTTGTTAAAAGCGGTCCCAATATGAATATTACCGTTGGCGTAAGGTGGCCCGTCATGAAGAATAAAACTTTCAGCGCCTTTCCTTTTCTCCATGAGTTTTGCGTAAAGATCAACCTTGTCCCAGAAACGAAGAAAATCATGTTCCTTCTTCGAAAGGTTTGCTTTCATGGGGAAGGATGTCCGGGGTAAGTTCAAGGTGTCTTTGTAATCTTTTGTTGTCATGGATGACTCCCCTCTCTAAATAGGAAAATGCCGTCTCCATAGAGGAGACGGCCCAGAATCTCATCTACTGAATTTTAACACAATTTATGTTAACGTGAACTTTTACCGTTTAAGTAGGGGAAGCTTCCTGGAGCTTCCTGGCTTTCTGTACCTGTAGAAAGTGCATGGATCCCAGGATAACAAGTCCCAGAATATCAGTCTGAATTCCTGGTATCAGAAGGCCTAAAGCCCCGACAAAAGCTAAAGCTCTTTGCCACAAAGCCATTTTTGCCTTGTAGAATCCAATTGAACTCATTCCAAGTAAGAACACTCCCAGAATTGCCGTCACAAGGGCCAACGCGAAAGGAAGGGGTTTGAATCCTACCAGGACCAACATTGGATTGTAAACATATATGTAGGGAACAAGGAAACCCGCCAGAGCCAGCTTGACTGCAGTTGCCCCGGTCTTCATGGGATCATCACCGGCTATTCCGGCTCCAGCATAAGCTGCAAGTGCCACGGGGGGACTCAGATCCGCTGCAATCCCGAAATAAAGTACGAACATATATGCCGCCATGGGTGGAACATTGAGCTTGAACAGCGCAGGCGCACACATAGTGCTTGTCACTATGAAATTAGCCGTTGTGGGTAATCCCGCGCCAAGAAGGATACATGCCACCATGGTCAAGAGCAGGGAGGGTAGAAGCATGCCACCGGCAATTGCCACAATGGCACTTGCGATCCTGAGGCCCAGGCCTGTCAGGGTTGCAGTTCCTACGATGATACCTACAGTGCCACATGCACATGCAACTCCCAGGGCACCTCTTGCACCGCTTTCGAGAGCTTCCTTCAGTTTTTTAGGTGAAAGCCTAGTATCCTTGTTCAGGAAGGAAACTCCCACTGTGATCAGGATGCCGTAATAAGCGGCCTTCAAAGGTGTATAACCACTGAGAAGGAAATACACTATACCAAAAAGAGGTATAAGCAGATGGCCCTTTGTGCGCAGTAGATGCCAAAGGTTAGGAAGACGGTCCCTTGGAAGGCCCATAAGCCCGAGTCTAGATGCTTCCAGATGAACCTGGACCATAACTGCAAAATAATAAAGCAGGGCAGGTACTATTGCTGCAAGTGCGACCTTAATGTAAGGAACGCCTAGGAATTCAGCCATGATGAAAGCTGCCGCACCCATAACAGGAGGCATGATCTGTCCTCCAGTAGAGGCGACAGCCTCAACTGCTCCTGCAAAATATGGCTTGTACCCCACACTTTTCATCAGTGGGATCGTGAACATCCCCGTTGTACACACATTGGCTACAGATGAGCCGGAAATTGATCCCATAAGCCCTGAACTCAGTACCGCAACTTTTGCAGGCCCTCCGGTTGCATGCCCTGCAAGGGCCATGGAAAGATCGATAATGAACTTACCCATCCCTGTCTGCTCGAGGAACGATCCAAATAGAATGAACATGAAAACAAAAGTGGCAGACACTGCAAGAGGAATGCCGAAAACACCCTCCGTTCCCATATACATGTGATTGATGATCCTGTGAATGTTAAAACCTCTGTGTTGGAACATTTCCGGGAAATACCTGCCGAAGTAGCAGTAAAAAAGGAAAAAGATCGCTATACAGGGGAGTATCGGACTTGATACTCTCCTGGTACCTTCAAGCAGGAGCGCGATACCCAGAAATCCCACGAACAGGTCGAGTCTGGTGGGAAGGCCTGCCCTCAGGACCATCTCTTCAAAATTCACCACCATGTACATAGTGGCAAAAACAGCAAGTCCAGCAATAATAAAATCATACCAGGGTATCTTTTCCTTGGCACTTTTCTGTGAAAAAGGATAAAGCAAAAATACCAGAACCAGGACAAAGGCAAGATGAGTTGCCCGTTGTTTCATTGCCAGAAGTAGACCGAATCCGGAAGTATACAGATGGAAAAGGGACATGGCAACTGCAATAATGGTTATAAGCATTGCCTGCCATCCGAAAAGCTCGCGATAGCGAGCTTCAGTATCAAACTGTTTTCTAAGTTCATCCAGATCTATCTGTTTTTTTGCCGTGCTATTTTCTGTTTCAAGGTTATCTGTGTTTTTCAAGTTAGAAGCACCCCCGGGTTGGAAATGTTTTTCCATAGAAAAAGTAATAAAGATCACCACTATTTGTATTGTATTATGTTGTATTGTATTATGTTATTCCCCCTTTTGTAAAAGTCGGTTGTTGCTGTTAAGAATAGAAAAAAACAGGATCTCTTCGGAGATCTGAAAGGTCAAACGTTTTCCGGGGAAAGTTTCATAAAGGAAATTCGGATCGCTTTTCCCGAGGCTCAACCAATTTTTGCCCAGAAGGCCATTGCCCACCCTTAGATTGAAGGAAGGCCAGTTATATCGGCCACCTCTAATATACATCCATTGATCATCCTGGAAAAATGTACCGTTCCTTGGAGCCTCGGTAGGTAATCCGGCATTATGAGAGATCACCCTCTCCTCCCAAAGCCAAAGAAGGTTATCAACTACCTTATAATCATCCTCCACTGGGGTAAGCTGAACTGAGTGAATATATCCCGTTTTTATTTTTTGTCCTATCCTTACAGGTAGTGAAAAGATATCTTCTTTTTCTTGGAGAATGACAAGATTCTGTACGGGTGCAAGAAAAATGAACAGGGAGGCAAGAAGGATCATAGATATCAACAGACGCTTGAGCAGGGCATTGAACATGTTTAGTTCTCCTTTTACTTGCATTCATCCAGATAAAATGTTACAGGACGGTCTCATTCCTGAAAGATGACGGATGGTATTGTATCAAGTATCACTATCTCTCACAAATATTATGACACGGAACTCAATGCACTGGTTGTATTGAATTTCTTAATGAGCAGGAAGGTTCCCATAAAAGGATAATATTTTCAGGAAAAGGGGAAAGGCGGAGGGGTCTTGCCCTTAACAAAAGGAAGCCTCTTTTCGTACGATCAAAGGCTTCCTTTTCAGGTTGCTTGTTCAGATATCATGATTCAAAAGATTTCTTCTCGAATGGTTGTCAGAGATCTCAAAAGAAGAAATGGCGGGCCTGAAGGGATTCGAACCCCCGACCTGCCGCTTAGGAGGCGGCCGCTCTATCCCCTGAGCTACAGGCCCGTACGAACGGCGAATATATTATCACTTGTAGGGTTCTTGTTCAACCCATATATTAAGAAATATCATTAAATATAGATGGCATGAATAAATCTTTCTATTTCTTTGAAGTCATTTTCAAGGATGTTACTCCATACTTCTCTTACTATTTCAGTATCTTCTCTTATCTGGTACTTCAGATCATCAACTGAATGGAAGGACAACTCACCGCGAATCCTTTCAAGGAACAGTAAATGAACGTCTCTATCATAGAGATCACCCTCAAAATCCAGTAAATGAGCTTCTATTCTCAGGGAATCAGTTTCGGAAAAAGTCGGGTTAAGGCCAATATTGATCGCTGCGGGCCTGTACGTTCGATCAAATACAACTATCCCGGAATATACTCCATCGGAAGGAACAACCTTATGGGGATCCCTAAGGATGTTGACTGTTGGAAATCCAAGGCGACGGCCACGTTTATCTCCATGTAATACTCTGTTTGAAATAAAGAAAGGATATCCAAGTAATTCTTTTGCTTTTGTAACATTTCCGCAGGAAATGTTACCTCTGATGGTGGTGCTGCTTATGGGGAACCCCTTCTCTTCGATGAGAGGCAGAGACCTGAATATCCACCCTCTTTGACGGCACAGGTATTCGAGATATTCAATATTTCCTGTTCTTTGTTTTCCAAATCTGAAATTTTCTCCCACTAT
>JAFGMB010000194.1 GCA_016927765.1 Synergistales bacterium | reverse complement strand
ATCATATGGATACAGGCAGCAGAAGTCTTACCCTGGGCTATGGCTGAGAAATACCCCGCTATTGCAATAGGAAGACATGAAAAGAGCACGCCAAGACCCTGCATGACGCTTACCTCAAGAGCTCCGCCTCCGCCAAGAAGACCGACTTTTAAAATCGCAAAGAACGCAATCAGAAGTCCATAGATGCCCTGAGTACCAGGAAGGGCCTGAAGCAAAAGCACCAGACCGAACTTGCCTGGATCCTCAGTCATTACACCAGCACCCGATTCACCTGCTATACCTACACCAATGGCTGAACCAGAACCGGCAAGACCGGCTGCCAATGCTGCACCAAGAACTGCCAACATAATTCCGAGAAGATCCATACTGTGTAACACTCCCCTCAATATTGAAAGAATTTTAGTCTTAATCGTTTTATAGTTTTTCTTCTGATGTTCCCTGAATGCTGATGAATCTCGTTTCATAGGTAAGAGGCTTGAAAGACCTGCCTCCACCCGTATAGAACTTGCTGAAGAATTCCACATACTGCAACCTCAATGAATGGACAAAAGCGCCGAGGATGTTAACTGCAACGCTGAACATATGTCCACCCACACACAGTACAATAGCCATGACCCAACCAATATAAGGTATGGCACTAGCGAGCGTGGAAAGCATATTGATTATCATTGCTATGGCAGACGTTGCCAGGCCAAGGGCCAGGAGTCTGCTGTAACTCAGAACATCTCCAAGATAAGCGGTAACATTATAGAGACTCAGGACACCTGAAATACCTTTCTGCACAAGGCTTTCCTTTTCACGTCCCTGGGTGAGAACAAGAATGACAGCACCTGAAATAGAAAGGATTTTACCCGGCATAGAAAGGTTTGCCGGGAGTTTGCCACTGATAGTGCCACCAAGGACAAGAAGTCCTGCCAGTAAGATCAGCCACCCTCCCTGGTCCCCGATTGCCCCGATATAGTCCTTTTTTCGGATGCAGTCATACAGCGCGACAACAAGGCCAACAAATATCTGCACAACACCGAAAGCAAGGGAAATGGCAAGGAAGGTCATGGGATCCTGCATTGGGTTCAGTATCACAGGCAGATCCTTGAGAGGTTTAAGGAAATGAAGAAATGGAAAAGCTTCCACCATATCGCCAAGCCAGCTACCTGTTAGAGCCCCGACGATTATTGCTGCCCCACCCGATAAGACAAAAAGTACAAAGAACTGCCTGGTACCCTTGGGCATTTTTTTGAACCTTTTCAGGAAATAGAGGAAAAAACCCACCATGATTATGCCATATCCAGCATCTCCCAGGCACATTCCGAAAAAGATGAAAAAGAAAGGTGCCAACAAGGGAGTAGGATCGATAGCATCGTATTTGGGGGCTCCATAAAGCTTGGTCAGGGTTTCAAAAGGGAACGCCCATTTGGGATTTTCCAGGATGGTGGGTGGCTCGTCCTCTGCAAGGGGTTCCGAGGTGATGACTTCTGTCAAATCAGCATACTCGGAAAGGGCAGTTTTCACCCTTTCGACGGAATCAGATGGAACCCAGGCTTGCAGAACAACTACCTGATCGGTGTAATAACCTGAATCCAGGATTTCATTTCTGGATCTCAAAACCGCCCAGTAATCGCTTAAAGCTCTGATGGAAGGAACATGGGTAAAGGCCGCCTTTTGAGCATTCCTTTGAATTATTGTTTCCTCTTTCGAGAGCTCTTCTGTTCTTTGTTGAAGCTTGTTGATCTCATCAACCGCATGTCCTTTCAGGGAAGAAGGTATCTCCACTCTGGTCATGCCGTTTTTTGAACAGATCTCAAACACAGTCGGTTCCAGTGTTTTAAGGTAAAAAAGAGCAGTCCAGGTTTCCTTATCCTTCTCACCGAAATCTGCAACAAAAAGCTCTCCATTTTCACCCAACTGGTTTTCAACTGCCAGTTTCAGGTAATCTAACTGATCAACTGGAACAGTACCGATAATCCCTTTTATGGAAGCTGTCCCAGAGGAAATAAGCTCCAGAGAATATGGAAGCCCCTTCAGTTTTTGGAGCATTACAAGAAGTCCCTCTATTTGAGATACTTCTGCTCTGATCTCTACGAGTCGCCTTTCAAGGGTATGCATTTCTTCTGATATTTCCCTGATATCGGTTCCCCTGGAAATGTCCCCCAGATCCTTAAGGCTAAGGGAAGGTTTTTCGCCAAAAGCTCTTGCTATAGAACTTACAGGATCCGTAAAATAAGGCTCAAGAAATCGCAAAAGAAAACGGGCTTCACTTAGAAGGGCGTCAAGTTCCTGGAGCCGTCCTGAAGAAGCCTTCTGAGCTTCTTCCTCTTCCCGCATGATTATTTCACATCGCCCTGTTTTCTGAATTGCTGCAGTTACTTCGTCCAGGACAGCGCGATGAACATATAGCTCCAGCTTATTGATCTTCGCTACGGGCATACCTAGCCATCACCTCTTCTGCAATCCAGGTGGCCGTTGAATTCACTTCCCCCTGATGGCTTTCCTTAAAGGCTTTTGAACTTGCTTTACCTTCATCCACGATCTGTGCTGCATGTTCTTCAGCCTTCTGCTCCACTTTCGCAAGCCTTTCCCTAAATGAACGGAAAGCGTGCTGTTTAGCTTCCTTGATTCGCTTTTCTGCTTCGTTTCTGGCTTCGGAGACAATCCTGGCAGATTCAGCCCTGGCATCCTTGAGCATTTCCCTTGACTGGGCCTCGACCTGTTTTATCTCTTCGGCAAGATTTGTAGCCATCTGACACACCCCCTTCCCGATATAACGTAGATTTTAATAGTGAATGGAACTGGATTGTATTTTGAGGAAAAAACCTGAACTATTCTAATACTGACAAATTTTTGTGTCAAACTTAACAAAGTGTTGCACATTATTGTAGAAAGGTAAAAACCTGGAAAGGATTCTGTAAAAAACTACGGGATTATGAGACCTGGGTTCATCACATAGAGCCTGGTTTCATCATAATGATAGTGAAAAAATGAGGCCCTGGGGCCTCATTTTTAATATATTTATGGAGCGGACAACGGGATTCGAACCCGCGACCCTTAGCTTGGGAAGCTAATGCTCTACCAGCTGAGCTATATCCGCATCTTAGGGAATTATATCCATGAGAGAGGAATTTTTCAAGAATCATCCACGAAAAAACCTTCTGTCTTGTATCTATATTTTTCCCAGGGTCACAACTGTTTCCACATGATATGTCTGAGGGAACATGTCAAAGGGTTGAACCTTTCTTATATAATACCCTTCTCTTATCAGATCTCCCAGGTCTCTGGCCAGAGTCGCGGGGTTACATGAAATATATACTATTGATTCGGGCCGGATGTTATTGGTTATGATTTTTAATACTTCTTTCTTGCAGCCTGAACGGGGGGGATCAAGAACCACACTATCAAAACCTTCCTCTGCCATATGGGAGATGAGTTCCTCTGCTTTTCCACAGTAGGCACGAACATTGAAGATCCGGTTTTTTGCCAGATTGTAATTCATACTATCCACTGCGGAAGGCCAATCCTCAACGGCAGTAATAGACCGGACACTGCCCGCAAGAAATACCGTCAATGCACCAACACCGCTGTAGAGTTCGAGGATGTCCTTTGCTCCACTAAGAGATATCTCACTGGATACATATTTGAACATCCCTTCAGCCTGATATGGGTTAACCTGGAAAAATGCTGTTCCGTCATAGGATAGAGAATAATCTCCCAGCCTGTCGTCTAATAATCTTTTGCCTGCGGTGACGCTAGTCAGGGGACCAAGGATAGTGTTTGTCCGTAAGGGGTTTACATTGATCAGAAATCCTTTGATGGCGGGGACTTTTTCAGCCAGGGCATGATAAAACCGGATAGATCTTTCCTTCCATTTATTACCAGGTTCCCGGGCCACCACAAGACATAGAAGTATTTCGCCAGTTGAAACAGCCTTGCGCAGTATCATGTGTCGGAATATCCCCCGATGTCGTTTTTCATCATAACCTTCAGATCCCATTAATTCGAACAGACCAGACATTCTCCCAAAGAGATGCTGAAGATCCTGGTCAATGAGGATGCAGTTCTTTATGTGCACAAGATTATGAGATCTTTTCCTGAAAAAACCGGGCATTAAAGATCCATTTTTGTCTCTGAGCGGGAAAGAAGCCTTATTTCGATAACCCAGGGTAAGAGGGCTAGGGACACAAGGGGCAACCGAAACATGGCGATCTATTTTTCCAATTCTGTAAAGAGCGTCTTCCAGGATCTGCTTTTTTAGTTCAAGCTGCAATCCGTAACTACAATGTTGCAACTGACAGCCACCACATTGTCCATACCATTCACAGGGTGGTACGACCCTCTGGGGATGACTTTCAATAATTTCTACAGGGTCACATAATGCATAATTCGTCTTTTCTGTCCCGATCCTGCCGATCACCTTTTCTCCAGGAAGAACCCCATCTATAAAGACGACCTTTCCATCGTCCAGATGTGATATACCCTGCCCCTGACTGTTTATTTTCTCCACAAGGAAGACCATTTGTTTTTCGTTCTTCATGGCATAACGACCTTTGTATTTTTTGACCAGATGAATGGTGAAAGAATATCCCAGAGAGTCGAAAAAATAAAGGGCGCCACAAATATCAAACGTGGCGCCCTTTATGTATCGGAATTAAATATATAGCATTGACCTATAAATGTTGGCTATGTTTGAAAAGGTCGTATCCTTCTTCGAAAGCCCTTGTGTTCAGGTCCTCCGTCCCTTTGGGGACGGTCTCAAGGATAGCTTGTTTTATGGATTCGGGCCTGAGGATCTCATCCAGCTCCAACACACGAGCAGCACAGCCGAGAGCAACCATGTTGGTTACGATCTCCCTGCCAAGTTTTTCCCTGGCAGTCCTTACTATGGGCAGAGAATAGAGATTGGCATCAACTCTTGGCAGGGTATGGACATAATAGTCATCGCATATTACTCTCCCTCCAAGAATGGTATCATCCACATACTCACAGGCCTGTTGAGTGAGAATGATCTGAAGATTGGGCGAGATCACCTTGGGGTAATCTATCTCTTCTCTCGAAATTATCACCTGGGCCTGTGATTTACCCCCCCTGGCTTCCGCACCGTAAGTCTGGGTCTGAGCTACATAGAGTCCTTTTTCAAATAATGCTGCTGCTTTTGCTGTAATAAAGGCGGCGAGTATGTTACCCTGGCCTCCGGATCCTGCAAATCTGATCTCATATCTGCTTCTCATAACTACTCCCCCTTAACCTTATCAACCAATGAAAAGTACTGGTCAGTATACTCGGGAGCTTCAACGTTAACGAAGAGTCCAGTAACATATTTTCCTTTCAGTTCTTCCGGTGTCATATCCTTGGCTTTTGCCTGAGAAACAGAAAGATCCTTCACCCTGTTGATATTATCTATGGGAGACCTGAACTTGTTCCTTCTTCCGAACTGGGTATGGCACGTGGAGATTATCTCCACAACAGAAAAACCTTTATGTTTGATACCATCCACGATATATTTCTCACACTGCTTGGGATTGGAAACAACGGAACGGGCGACAAAAGTAGCTCCTGCTCCCTCTGCAAGTTTACACAGGTCAAAAGAGGGGTCTATCACACCATAAGGGGCAGTGGTAGCCCTTGCCCCTTCGGGAGTGGTGGGTGAAGCCTGTCCACCTGTCATCCCGTATATATTGTTGTTCATGACAATGGCAGTTATATCGATATTCCGACGGCATGCATGTATAAAATGGTTGCCACCAATGGCAGAACAATCTCCATCACCCATTACATCTATAACGGTAAGCTCTGGCTTCGCAAGTTTTATCCCTGTTGCAAATGCCAGGGAACGACCATGGGTTGAGTGTACCGTACAGGCGTTGATATATCCGGGCATCCTGCTGGAACATCCTATTCCCGAAGCGATCACTGTCTCTTCCGGTTTCTTTTCAAGATCTGTAAGAGCTCTTAACAGTGCGTGAAGAATGATCCCGTGTCCACAACCAGGGCACCACATATGAGGGAAGAACTGTGTCCTGAGCCATTTGATTATTTCCGGTCTAGGCATGACTAGGCCACCTCCTGGATGAAGCTGGATATCTGTTCGGGCATGAAAACCTCTCCGTTCACAAGACCTTTCTTGATCACTTTTGCCCTGCCGTGGACAGCCCTTTCAACTTCAAGGACCATTTGTCCGCAATTCAGTTCAGGCACAATTATGGTTTTTGCCCTTTTGGAGATCTGGAAGATTTCCTTGTCGGGGAAAGGCCATAGGGTTACAGGGCGAAAATGTCCCACTTTCAATCCTCTCTTGCGGGCATCTTTAACGGCAGTGATGCTTGAACGAGCTACGGTACCATATGACACAACAACGATATCTGCATCATCAACCTCGTATGCTTCATACTCCACGATATCATCCCTGAACCTGTCTATCTTCCTGACCAGCCGGGTGATATTCTTTTCTACTTCTTCTTCCCTGGCACTTGGAAATCCAAAGTCGTTATGAGCAAGTCCTGTAACATGCCATCTGTATCCATCACCGAAAGATGCCATGGGAGGGATATCGTCTTCAGGGTCGGCAAGATAGGGCACGAACTTTTCGGGTTTCACTCCAGGCCTTTTCCTGTTGGCCACAGCATAGGACCCTGCAGGGGGAACAAAAACCTTTTCTCTCATGTGACCGAGAACTTCATCGCTCAATATAATGACCGGTTGCCTGTATCTTTCTGCAGCATTGAAAGCCTTGATAGCAATTTCATAACATTCCTGTACAGATGAAGGAGAATAGGCAATAGTACCGTGATCACCATGACAGCCCCATCTCGCCTGCATAACATCCATCTGGCTGATCTTGGTCGGAACACCTGTAGATGGACCTCCACGCATAACGTTTACCAATACCAGGGGTATTTCGGCCATATATGCCAGACCAAGGTTTTCCTGCTTTAACGAAATCCCGGGACCTGACGATGCAGTCATGGATTTCAGGCCTGCGATGGATCCACCTATGGTTGCTGCGATACTGCCGATCTCGTCTTCCATCTGAATGAACCTTCCACCTGAAGCAGGAAGTTCCTTGGCCATCTCCTCCATAATATCTGAAGAAGGAGTAATTGGATAACCGGCAAAAAACATACATCCTGCCGCCAAAGCGCCTTGAGCAATGGCCTGATTGCCCTGCCAAAATGCTACATCAGGCATTTTTCTCATCCTCCTTGGTCTTCGTCTCTGATGCTTCGACCACCGTAATAGCAAGATCCGGGCAGATATTCTCACACTGTCGACAGCCTATGCAATCATCAGGACGAGCTGGAAAAGATATCTGCCTTTCATTGAGTTCCAGCACCTTTTTCGGGCATATCTGAACACATAGGTTGCAGCCTTTACACCAACTTGAGTTAACAATTACTTGAAACTTGCTAGCCATATAGCCCCCTCCGTCTGTTCTTAAAAATTCAGTTTTTTTTCATCATCTTCAGTAGTTTTTACAAGACTTT
Organism: Synergistales bacterium; assembly: GCA_016927765.1. GTDB lineage: Bacteria > Synergistota > Synergistia > Synergistales > JAFGMB01 > JAFGMB01. Next base: position 2 of record JAFGMB010000194.1, on the reverse strand, counting down.
GT
>JAFGMB010000193.1 GCA_016927765.1 Synergistales bacterium | reverse complement strand
CATTCGCCATTCGCAAGAAAAGAACTCTGGGCAAGGATCTCAAGGTAAGTCGGTACGGCAGCCTTGAGAACATCCGATTCAGAAAGGAAACCCACAAGTAACCAGTCTTCCTTGATTACAGGTATGCCGGAGAGATTGTGGCTATAAAGAATATGTACCGCGTCATGAATAAGATCATCTGCCATAACTGCTGTGAGGTCTCTGTGCATTATCTCTTTAGCCATGGTTTTCATATGTTCTATTTTCTCCTGTCATGAATTATTCCCACTCTTGTTGCCAAAACCAGAAGAATGAAACTGAACAGATCCAGGTCCCTTCTGAACCTCCAGGGTTCCTGGACAAGTCTGAAGAGCCACTCGCAACCGATCTTCTGAAGGAAAAGAGGGGCTCTTTTCAGTGAACCCGATATTACATCGAAAGAACCGCCCACACCAATTCCTGCAACAGCACCCAGCCTTGGCAGGTTTCTGGCCAGCCACTGTTCCTGTTTAGGCACACCCATCCCGGCAAAGATTATCCGAGCCCTGCTTTTTCGTATCTCATTGACGATATTGTCTTCATCAATTTCCGTAAAATATCCGGAATGGTATCCGGCAATTTTCAGTGAAGGATACTTTTCTTCGAGCTTCAGTGCAGTTTCGGCAACGACCTTTTCACTACCACCAAGGAGGAATACGGGCCAGCCTTCTATTGATGCTGCACGACAGGCGTGTTCCATAAAATCTATACCTGTTACCCGCTCCTGCACAGAAGATCCAAGCATTTTCAGCGCCCACACCACCCCCCAGCCATCAGGCAGACATAGAGAAGCTTCCGATGCAATGGAAGCATATTCGGGATCTTTCCGGCTGAGATATGCTGCAAGCGCATTAAGAGTGACCACCATGAAGGGGCCTTTCTCCTGTTTCAGGGAGGATCTCATTTTTGCAACCGCATAGTCCATGGAGATATTATCCACAGGTATTCCCCAGAGCCCTGTTTTCCTGTTCTGGGCAGTATATGTTCTTATATTGGCAATAACAGGATAGACAAGGAAGGAAATGGACAGGATAAGGCCAAAACTTATCATCAGCGCAATAGCTGGATCGGCAAGCTGGAAGATGGAGATCACTGCCCCTATGGCAAAGCAGAGGACGGTGATAAGGTGAACGGCGGAAGGATGGTCAACTCCCTTCTGAATAAGACCACGATAGAGTTTCCGTGCTCCCCGTGGTTGTAATGAGAGAGCAAGAGAAGCAAAATGTAGAGATGTTTCAAGCATGGGTATAGCGAACAGTCCGAGGGGGAGGATCAAAAGGGTACTGAAGGTGATACCTTTACTAACACCCAGGAGGGATGTTCCTGCAACTATGATCCCCCAGAAAGCGGACAAGGGCAGCCCGAGTTGGCGGTACATATGTCCATGCCTGCTCCAGAATACCGCAAGAAGAAGTAAAGCGCTGAAAGCCACCAGGAAAGCTTCGCTAAGGTCCTGTCCGGAAAAGAATGTAACTGCAAGACACAGGGAAAAAGTCACGGCAAGCAGATGCCCGGACATGCCTGGAATATGGTCCAATTCTTCTATAAGAACGGGAAAAACAGCGACCCAGAGAGCTGTAAGCAAGATAGAAGGAACCGCGGAAAGAAAAAGATACTGACCATTGGGAAGGCCCAGAAAGCTTATCTTTGGACCCCATATATAAAAAGCAACACCTATTGCCAGAAAGATAAGCCGAAGGTAGGGAGAACGGTTCTTCTGTCGTAGGGTTCCAAGACATAGTGCAGATATGGCGGATGCAAGTATAAATCTGGATAGGGGGCCTCCAAACCAGATCAGGATCAGAAAGAACCCTGAGACAAGGGCAAGGTCCCGCAGATAATCATATTGTGTTCTGGTAACACGTTTTTTAATGATCTTCTGAAAGAGGAAAAGACCAATTGCAAAAAAGATAAGCACAACGAACATGGTCGGAGTGAAATTCATGGCATATGTCAAGAAAAGGGCCTCCTTTCCGGCCAATATGAGAAAGGGATCAGCTCTCACTGTACATTGTAACAATTTTAACTGTAATTATCCATGTAACAGTTGATGGTCACTGAACTACCTGTCACGAGTGATCGTCCAGATAACAGGGGAGCTGTCTAACAAGCTCCCCTGGGACGAATACTCAGTGAAAAAGATAACTCCCCCGTCATCGAGCACTTAAGATTTCCATACCCCCCATATAGGGAACCAGGGCTTCGGGTATTTTAACAGAACCATCTTCTCTTTGATAGTTCTCCAGAATGGCTATCATCGTTCTGCCAACTGCTACTCCTGAGCCGTTGAGCGTATGGACAAAGCGAGGTTTTCCACCATCTGAGGGCCTGTATCTTGTGTTCATGCGACGGGATTGAAAATCCTCACAGTTGCTGCAGGAACTTATTTCCCTGTATTTACCCTGGCTGGGCAACCATACTTCGAGGTCATAGGTCTTTGCAGCTCCAAAACCCATATCTCCGGTGCTAAGACATACCACGCGATAGGGTATGCCAAGTTTCTGCAATACGGTTTCTGCATTATCAGTCAGTTTCTCAAGTTCTTCATAACTGGTCTCTGGTAAACATAGTTTCACAAGTTCGACCTTGTCGAACTGATGTTGCCGGAGCATTCCCCTTACATCTCTGCCGTGGCTTCCAGCTTCTCTGCGAAAACATGGCGTGTAAGCGGTATAGTAAAGAGGCAGTTCGGATTCATTGAGGATTTCGCCGGAATGGAGATTTGTCAGGGGCACTTCAGCTGTTGGTATCAGCCACAGGTCATCCACCTGACATTTGTAAAGATCCTCCGCGAATTTGGGAAGCTGGCCAGTTCCTTGCATGGTAGTACTGTTGACAAGGAAAGGAGGTTCAACTTCAGTGTAACCATGACTTGTGGTGTGAAGATCGAGCATGAAATTGATAAGAGCCCTGGAAAGCTTGGAGCCTGCTCCCTTGAGAGCTGTAAAACGGCTTTCAGCCAGCCTTGCACCTCTTTCAAAATCCAATATTCCAAGACTTTCCCCAATATCCCAATGAGCTTTGGGCTCAAAGGGCATAAAAGTGGGACTTCCCCATTGCCTGATCTCGATGTTTGCGGTTTCATCTTCTCCAATCGGGACGGTGTGATGGGGTTTATTGGGAATGGAGAGCAGAAGATTTCCTAATTCGGAATCTATCTGCGAGATCTCCATGTCTATTTCCTTGATACGCGAACCTATCTCTCTCATTCGGTCTTTCAGTTTCTCTGTATCCCCTCCTGAAGCTCCAAGCCTTGCCACCTCTTTTGACCCTTCATTCCTCTCGGATTTCAGACTTTCTGTCTCCGTAAGGCAGGTCCGTTTTCTTTCATCCAGTTGAAGCAATTCGTCCAGAGGAAAATCATGATTCCTGTTGGCAAGATAAGTCCGTACCTCGTCCGCATTGTTCCGTATCCATTTCATATCAAGCATCTGGTTTATTCCTCCCCTTGCCCTCGGATAAGAGAAAGAAGGTTAGCCATTTCAATGACCGCCAATGCCGCTTCCGCTCCCTTATTGCCTGATTTGCTTCCAGCCCTTTGAAGGGCTTGTTCGAGGTTATCACAGGTAAGCACACCAAAACCTACAGGTGTTCTATGTTCAAGTTCAACATGAGCAAGCCCCTTGGTCATTTCAGAAGAGACATATTCAAAATGTGGCGTATCTCCACGGATAACTGCACCAAGAGCGATGATTCCGTCATACTGTCCGGAAAGGGAACATTCTTTAACGACCAGAGGAAGTTCCCATGCCCCTGGCACCCAAATTACATCCAGGTTTTGCGGGGATGTTCCATGTCTCAAAAGGGTATCCTTTGCACCTTCCAGAAGACGGGATGATATGAGTTCGTTGAACCTGGACACCACCAGACAGAATCTGAGATCAGCCCCAAGAAGCTTGCCCTGCAGGGTTTTCATCTAAAAAACTCCCTTCATGATAAGGAATTGAACTTTTTGACCATTAATGGATTATATCTTTGAGATGAAGCAGATGGCCAAGTTTATCTCTTTTTGTATCCAGATAATTCCTGTTATACTCGTTTGGATCGATCTCTATAGGGACCCTGTCGATAATTTCTAAGCCATATCCTTCAAGCCCTACTATTTTACGCGGATTGTTTGTCATTAAACGTATGCTCTGAATACCCAGATCCTTAAGGATCTGGGCTCCTATCCCATAGTCCCTGAGATCGGCGTCATATCCAAGGGCCACATTTGCCTCAACTGTATCAAGACCCTGTTCCTGAAGCATGTAGGCTTTGAGCTTTTGCTTCAGTCCGATTCCCCGTCCTTCCTGCCGCATATAAAGAACCACACCCCTTCCCTCTTCCTGGACCATCTTCATGGCATGGTGAAGCTGAGGGCCGCAGTCACATCGGAGAGAACCAAACACGTCTCCGGTAAGGCATTCAGAGTGGACTCTTACGAGGACCTCGGTCTTACCTTCCACGTCCCCTTTTACAAGGGCGATATGAAGTCGATCCTGTTCTTCCTCAAGCAGGCTTCTATATGCATAGGCTGTAAAAGTTCCGAACTGTGTTGGCATTTGAACACATGCTTCCCTTACAACGAGGCGATCCCTGGTGGACCTGTATCGTATCAGATCTTCAATGCTTACGATCTTGAGCGAATGGGTCTCGGCAAATCTATAAAGGTCAGGCATCCTTGCCATGGAACCGTCATCATTCATGATTTCACAGATAACCCCTGCCGGAGTAAGGCCTGCCATGGATACCAGATCCACGGCTGCTTCTGTATGTCCCGCCCGCTTCAGGACACCACCCTTCCTGGCGATCAGGGGGAACATATGTCCGGGCCTGATAAGATCTGAAGGCAAGGAAGAAGTATCTGCTAAAACTCTTGCAGTATTTGCCCTTTCTTCTGCAGAGATCCCTGTAGTGGTGTTTTCACGGGAATCAACAGAGACAGTGAATGCAGTACCATGTTTTTCGGTATTGTTTAGCACCATAGGCTCAAGCTCGAGCCTTGATGCCTGCTCTGCGGTTATGGGGACACATATCAACCCGCGTGCATGTTTGCACATGAAGTTGATGTCGTCCTTTGTTGTCAGTTCGGCAGGCATTACAAGGTCTCCTTCATTCTCTCTGCACTGGTCGTCCACAACGATGACCATCCTGCCCTCTTTGATATCCCGGAGCGCTTCATCTATGGAATTCAGTTTTCCTTCAAAAAGATCACATTGCATTAGCTAACCTCCAGATCAACACTATCTCCAACCCAGTTCTTCAAGTGTACTCCATGTGATTTCACTGGCTGGGGTTTCAGCACTTTCAGATTGTTCCGTTAGGAGAAAACTGGAAACTGCCTTCAACACATACTTGGATAGGACATCTGTTTCCACATTTACCATGTTCCCCTCATTTAGCATTCCCAAAGTTGTGTTCTCAAGAGTTATTGGGATTATACCAACTGAGAACCTGTTTTCTGAGACTTGAATTACAGTGAGACTCGTGCCGTCAATGGCTACGGATCCTTTCTTAACGAGAAAACGGCTGATCTCTGTATCGGTTTCGAAGGAAATCACACGATAGTTCTTTCCGTGTTCAATTGAAATAACTTTTGCGGTACCATCAACATGTCCTGTAACAAAATGTCCATCAAGTCTTGAACCAACTGTAAGGGACCTTTCAAGATTTACTCTGTCCCCCGGTTTTAGTTTTCCAAGAGTTGTCTTTCCATATGTTTCGGGCATCATGTCAACTTCAAAACTGTTACTGTGACTGCCCGTTACACTTAAACAGACACCTGAAACACATACAGATTCCCCGATCAACAGCCTGCCGGAATAGAGATCGGCCTGAATACTCAGAGTGATAATGCTTTCTGACGGCTTTATTGATCGAAGAACTCCGCGGGTCTCTATAAGTCCGGTGAACATGCAGGTCTTCCCTCCAACCACAGATCATTGGCTATTCGGTTTATTCTAACACTTCTCAATGTGATTGTATCTTTCATCAAATGAAAAGACATGTTTTCTGTAAAACGAATTCCTCTACCCATCAATTTTGGGGCGATAAAAATAGAGACCTCGTCTACAAGATTATTGACTAAAAGCTGGGATGCAATGGTGGACCCCCCTTCGACCATGAGCGAATTAATGCCCCTCTCAGCCAGTATGGTCAATACTTCGGAAATATCCAGAAGGGCAGAATGTTCTTTTTTCATAGGCATTTCAATTATTTCAGTACCTTCCGTTATAATAGGATGTCTCGGGGAGCCAAGGTCTCCCAGGGGCATGAAAATAAGGGTCTGCCCCTGCATGAAAAGCCGTGAGCCCCAGGTGAGGTCCTTTCCCGATGTCAACAGGACCTTCAAAGGAGATGGACCTTCGGTAAAACGGACATTGAGCAGGGGATCATCATATCTGACAGTGCCCATTCCCACAAGTAATGCATCATGCTGGGACCTTAGAAGATGAGCCTTGCATCGTGATGGAAGACTTGTGATCCATTTGCTTTCTCCCCCTCTCAGGGCCAGGCATCCGTCAATTCCAATGGCAGCCTTTAATGTGACCCATGGGCGAGATATGGTTACCCTTCTGATAAAACCCCTGTTTTGCCACTTGCATTGTTCTTCAAGAATGCCTTCCGTGACCCGGATACCTCCACTCTTCATAATATCCAATCCTCTTCCAGACACAAGAGGATTTGGATCGGTCATACCTACAACTACTCTCTTTATTCCTTCAGCCACTATCCTTGGAGCACATGGAGGTGTCTTGCCCTGGTGGGAACAGGGCTCCAGGTTGACATACAGGGTTGCACCATTCACAGGAACAGGGGAAGAGTTGATGGCCTCGATCTCTGCATGAGGACCGCCATGAAAGCGATGATACCCCTTTGAAAGGATTTGTTGATCTGAGACCAACACACAACCAACCATGGGGTTTGGACTGACTTTTCCACACCCCCTCATTGCAAGGCTTAAAGCCATATGCATGTAATATTCATCGAGAGATCTGTTATTCATTGCCCTCTCCCTTTTCTGTATGATCATTTATGTCTCCACGAAGATATCCAATTATTCTGGATGCCATGACAGGACCGATACCATCGATCTTTTCAAGATCTTTTTCGGAAAGATTCTGTATATGTTTTATACTCCCGAACTCGGATAATAACAAGGCAGACAGATGCTTCCCGACTCCAGGGATATTCTGTAGTGACGATCTGCTGAAACTCCTGATAGCCCTACCCCTGTGGCTGGCTACTGCAAACCTGTGCGCCTCATTTCTGATCCTCTGTAGAAGCTTTAGAACAGGGTCTTCATCGGGAAGGGCCAGAGGGTCACTTCTGGAAGTCATATATATGAGCTCTTCCCTTTTCGCAATAGATATAACGGGAACATCGCCTAACCCCAGTTCCTGCAATGCTTCTTGTGCGAACTGGAGCTGAATGGCCCCTCCGTCTATCAGTACCAGCTGGGGAAGTGGTTCTTTTCCATGAAGCACCTTCTGATATCTCCTGAAGACAGTTTCCTTTATGCTCCTGAAATCGTCTACACCATGGACTGTTCTTATCCTGAATTGTCTATACAGAGAGGGATTGCGAAGTCCTTGTTCAAATACTACTACAACACCGTAAGTATCTTTTCCCCCAAGATGAGACACGTCAAAACCATCAATTCTCCACGGGAGCACCGGAAGGTCCAGATAAGTCTGCAAGCTATTTAGAACTTCCCAGGTGAGAGTGTCGAATTCCTCTTCCAGATGAGATGAGACCCTGTTCCTGTTAATTTTCCATATAGCCCGGATCGCATCTCTATGTTGAGCTGCTTCCTCAAAATCCATTCGTGAAGATGCTTGCTCCATCCTTTGTCTCAACCGCTCAACAAGGAAAGCCGATTGTCCTCTCAGAAGCAGAAGGACATCATCCACCCTTTCCCTGTACACTCTGCTGGTGCATTTATCTGCACACGGAGCAAGACATTTGCCTAAGGAATAATCGATACAAGGTCTCTGGGGTCTGGACTGGTCAAGATCCATTTTGCATGATCTGAGTGGGAAATATCTCTGGATCAATCTGAGAAGGTTTCGTAATTCCCCAACCCTTGTATAGGGACCGATATAAACACTGCCATCCTGTTCTTTGTGTCTTGTAATTACTAGCCGGGGATAGCTTTCTGAAGTAAGCTTTACATACGGGTATCTTTCACCCATTTTAAGTTCCACGTTGAAAAATGGTTTATATTTCTTTATAAGCCGGGCCTCGATTATTAAGGCTTCTGCTTCAGTTTCAGTCCTAATTACAGAAATATCAGCTATACTGTTAACAAGGCTCCTCAGTCTGGGAGAAGCGAACCCGGTGTGACGGAAATAGGAAGACACCCGTTTCCGAAGAGATTTTGCTTTCCCGACATAGATTACATGCTGGTCCTTGTCATGCATAAGATATACGCCTGGTTTATGAGGAAGCTTACGGATTTTCTCCTGAAGATTATGGTCGATTTTTCTCACCCGCTTTTGCTCAGTTCCGCTTGTCGATATTGTTGATCCATGAGTTGAAACCCTGACAATTATAAAATATATGGTTATATTAGTTCTATAAGGGAGGTGCTTGTTTTGTCTTTAAAACTTTATAATGATCTCACCAGGGAAAAGGAAGCTTTTATTCCCGCTACTCCGGGAAAAGTGGGATTTTACAGCTGTGGTCCAACCGTCTATGACTATTTCCATATCGGGAATGCCCGACCCTTTATTGTTTTTGATGTACTCCGCCGATATCTTGAGGAATCGGGATTTGAAGTCACTTTTGTACAGAATTTCACCGATATTGATGACAAAATGATCAACAGGGCCAGGGAACTCGGGATCTCTGTGTCAGACCTTGCCGAAGAAAAGATCAGGAACTATTTCGAGGATGCTGATGCCTTAGGGATAAAAAGGGCTACATATTATCCGAAGGCAACAGAACATATTGAAGAGATAATTCAGTTGATCCAGGCTCTTGAAAATAAGGGAAATGCCTATTGTGTAGATGGGGATG
>JAFGMB010000192.1 GCA_016927765.1 Synergistales bacterium | reverse complement strand
TTCCCTGATAATACTTGCTGTCATTGGAAGTTATGTCCTTCCTGCGGGGCAGTACGAAAGGATCCAGGACGAGAAAACCGGCAGGACCATAGTTCTTGCAGGAAGTTATCAGCAGGTCGATCAGACGCCTGTATCCTTCTTTGACACCTTTATCGCGGTACAGAAGGGAATGATCGATGCCGCGGATGTGGTCTTCTTCGTATTCCTTGTATATGCATCCTTCTACGTGATAATGCATACCCATGCTCTCCATGCCTTCATTGGGTGGTTGTTGCGCGTCATGGAAGGGAAGGAGATAATGATCATACCTGTTTTCATGTATCTCTTCGCCCTTGGAGGGTCTATCTTCGGCATGTTCGAGGAGACCTTCGGGTTCATACCCCTCTTTGTGGGGCTGGCTATAGCCATGGGATATGATGCTATTGTAGGTATGAGCATGGTTTCCATGGGCGTGGCCATGGGATTCGCAGCTGCTTTCATGAATCCCTTTACAGTTGGCCTGGCCCAGAAATTTGCAGAACTTCCCCTCTTCTCGGGGATGGGCTTAAGGGTAGTTAGCTGGTTCGTACTGGTAACCATGGCGGTACTGTGGACCATGAATTATGCCAGGAAGATCAAGAAAGACCCCACCAAGAGCATTCTTTACGGGATGGATATGGGAAGCCTTGCCCTTGACCACGATGAACTGATCAATTCCAAGTTCACCGGGAGGGACAAACTTGTTCTTGGTTACGTGGTCTTCATCGTGATACTTCTCGTCTGGGGAGTTATCAGGAAAGGCTGGTATTTCAACGAAATAGCAGGTCTTTTCCTGATCATGGGAGTTATCGGTGGATTCATAGGTGGCATGAAGCCCAGTGAAATTGCAAAATGTTACGTGGAGGGACTCAAGGATATCACCTTCGGAGCCCTTGTCATAGGTCTTTCAAGAGGCATCCTTATAGTCATGAAGGAAGGTAACATAATCGACACGGTAATTTACGGACTTGCTCAGCCCCTCTCCCTTTTCCCAAAGTGGGTTGCTGCTGAAGGCATGCTTTTCATCCAGACTCTGATCAATTTCTTTATTCCCTCAGGTTCCGGACAGGCGGCTACTACCATGCCCATCATGGCCCCCCTTTCCGATCTGTTGAGTATCTCAAGGCAGACTGCAGTCCTTGCTTACCAGTATGGTGACGGTTTCTCCAACATCCTCTGGCCAACCACACTTCTGCCTGTTATTTGCGGAATTGCCCATGTCCCCATAGAGAAGTGGTGGAAATATTTCGTCCCCTTCTTCCTGCTTCTCCTGCCCGTGCAGATGTTGTTCATCGCTGTGGCGGTATTTATGGGGTGGAGTTAGCATCTGTTGCTTAAGGTGTGTTTCCGAGAGGATGGCGGGTTCTCCCCGCCATCCTCTCTTTACGGACAACTTTGTGTTTTTGGGAGGAAGGTTGAATGAATCAGTACGACCTCGTAATTAAAGATGCCCGGCTGGTGGATCCTGAAAGATCTGATATTTTCTGTTCCTCCATCGGTATAAAAGATGGCTTTATTGCTGAGATAGGTGAAGACATCCACGAAGGGGAAAGGAACATTTCAGCTGAAGGATGCTTTGTCTGTCCCGGATTTATTGATACCCACATGCATGATGAGGACCCTTACGATCCTGACACCACCCAGAAAGCCCTACTGAGACAGGGCGTTACCACCGGCATAGCTGGTAATTGCGGCTCAGGCCCTCTCCTTGAAAAGATAGCACCTTCACGTTCCACTCCCTGGATAAATATCGGCTATTTAACAGGTCACAGGTCTCTCCGGGAAGAAGTGGGGATCCCCGAAGAACAGAGGTACCGTCCAGCCAGGGAAGACGAGATATCCAGGATGAGGGCTCTCCTGCTCTCCGAGTTGAAAAAGGGTTCCTTCGGTCTTTCCCTGGGTCTTGAATATGCCCCGAATACAAGCTGGGAGGAAATAGTGGCACTTTCAGAGCTGGTCCCTTCTTTCCCCTGCAGATGGGTTTCCTCTCATATACGTTACGATGGTCCCCGCTGCATCGAGGGAGTTGAAGAAATGGTATCCCTGTCGGAAGTGACCGGTGCGAGAGTCCAGCTTTCTCACCTTGGAAGCATGACCGCTTTCGGGAGATCAGCGGAAGCACTGGATATTCTACATAAGGCTGTTTCAAGAGGTATTGATCTGACCTGGGACAGTTATCCCTATGCTGCCTTCTGCACTTTCCTGGGTTCTGCGGTGTTTGACCCCGGCTTTGAAGAACGCTTCAAAAAACCCATCCATGCCCTGGAGATCGGAAGTGGGTCTAATGCAGGGAAGCGAATGGATGGGGAGCTTTTTGAAAAACTCAGGAAGGAAGAACCTGAAACCCTGATCATCGCTCATGTGATGAACGAGGAAGAGATGCGATTGGTTCAGAAAGACCCCCGATGTGCCATTGCTTCGGATGCCATTCTGTTGAAGGGAGGAGGACATCCCAGGGCAGCTGGGGCATTCCCGAGGGGAATATTGTGGCTCCGAGAGGAAGGGCTTTCCTGGAATGAAGCAATAAGTCATGCCACTTCGATACCGGCAGGCATGACATGGCTTGAGAGGGGATATCTTAAACCGGGTACCCCGGCGGATCTGGTAGTATTCGATCCCCTTACCTTCATGGACAGGGCGACCTTTGAAAAGCCCCTGCTTCCTCCTGAAGGGATCGGATATGTGATAGTAAATGGTCAGGTTGCCGTGGAAGAAGGAAAGGTTAACGAGAAGCCTGCAGGACAGTTCCTGACAAGGATATAGAAGGGTCTTCATGAAGGAGGCTTGTATCGATGAGAACTTACAATGAATATGTGAATATCCTGGACCGGAATATCCGGGATTTTTTTGAAGAAGCTGTCAGGCTCAACGATTTCATGGCGGCAAACCCTGAGCTGGGAGGTGAAGAATTTCAGGCCAGCAGCAGGATGGTTAAGACCCTTGAGGATCTTGGTTTCACGGTGGAGTATCCCTTTGCCGGGATCGAGACCGCTTTCCGGGGGGTCCTTGGAACAGGAAGATCTCCTGTGGTGGCGATCATGGTGGAATATGATGCTTTGCCCGAGATCGGGCATGCCTGCGGACATTGTCTCCATGGGAGTATGTCCCTACTGGCAGCAGCCGGTCTGGCCGAGTTGATGAAAGAGATAGATGGAACTCTATGGGTGGTGGGTACACCGGCAGAAGAGACTAACGGTGCCAAGGTGGCCATGGTGGAAAAGGGGGTTTTTGATGGAGTTTCCCTGGCAATGATGATCCATTGCAATTCCAGGGATAGTTTTGTCCGGTACAGTTGTCTTGCCCTTGAACCCGTCAGGTTCACCTTCAGAGGAAAGACCGCTCACGCGGCAGGGGCACCCTGGGAGGGATTGAACGCCCTCAATGGTCTTCAACTTCTCTTCCATGCAGTTGACATGCTGCGTCAACATGTAAAACCTGACGTCAGAATGCATGGCATTATCAGGGAAGGGGGGACAGCCCCAAACATTGTCCCCGAAAAAGCTTCTGCCGATTTTTATTTCAGGTCTGAGGAAAGGAAATATCTCAATGAGATCCTGGAAAAAGTATTTGACTGTGCCAGAGGAGCAGCTCTTGCCACTGGCACTGAGGTATCCTGGGAAATATTCGAGACCAGCTTTGATAACATGGCACCAAATGAACCTGCAGAGGTAATGATGGAGGAGGTTTATCGGGAACTGGGTATCCCTCTTTCCTCATCGCCTGGACCTATGGGTTCTTCTGACGTGGGGAATGTCAGCCATGTATGTCCTGCTATCCAGCCAATGCTTGCCATTCTTGACAGGCAGGTGGCTGCCCACACGAGAGAGTTTGCCGATGCAGTCACAAGCCCTATGGGTTACGAAGCACTTGAAAAGGGTGGCCGGGCTCTTGGCAGGGCTGCTTTGAAAGCTTTCCTTGATGCTTCATTGAGAGAACGGATGCAGAGTTCTCTGGTGGAAAATTCCTGAAAAAGGACTATACAATAAGGGGCTTCCTGTCAGGAAGCCCCTCTGTTCTAAGTCAGTCCGCTTTCGTGTAAATGTTCCTGCACCTGGTTTCAGGGAGGAGCATGGCACAGAAGATCCCTATGATACACCCTGCAAAGCAGAGGAGGAAGGCCCGGTGGAACTGGACGAGAGGAGCAAGATCCGATGCCCGGTCAATGATGACTCCCATTAAAGTGGTGACGATAGCTGTACCAAGAAACCCGCCGGTATTGACCACAGATATGGAGATACCTGTATACCTGGGAGGATTGATCTCCTTTGCTATTGCCCAGGAAAGGACGAAACAGCTTCCTGTAAAGCCCATGAAAAAGAAAAGGGGTTGCAGGATCCCTTCGGGAGGCATCCCCCCGTTGTAGAATACCAGTATTCCCCATCCCAGGGTGAAAAGGCAACCGAGGATCAGGAGGGGGAGTTTTCTCAAGCCTAATCTGTCAGATATCCAGCCGGTGAAGAAACTTCCTGCCATGGCACCATATATGGCAAAGGAAACGATAGCCGATGCGGACCCTTTCTCCATTCCATACACCTCGGTGAGGTATGAAACACCCCAGGCACCGGCAAAAGCAAGATAAGCTCCTGAAAAAAATCCGAAGAAAACGAAAGCCGGCCATACCTGCCATTTTGAAATGACTTCCTTGAGGGCACCGAGTAGATCCGGTTTCTCCATCTGAGCGGATTCCCGCAATTTCTGAGCTTCGTTGATAGCGGGGAATCCCATTTCCCCTGGGGTATTCCTTATAAGGAGATAACAGAGTAGGGCAAGGACGATGGAAAAAGCCCCGATGGCTGCAAAAGTGGTCCTCCATGTGAACATGACGACCATGATCGCCAGGGGTGTCTGGGCCAGGACACCCCCCAGGTTGCCTAGAAATGCAGTAAGCCCTGACATGGTGCCGAATTCTCTTTCTCTGAACCATTGGGACTGGATCTTAAGGATAGAGACGAAAACAGTGGATACCCCTATACCCACAAGGAACCTTCCCAGGAAAATAAACCCGGAAGATGGAGCGAACCCGAAAAGGATAGAGCCGGTTCCTGCAAGGAGCATACCCGTGGAAACGGTTTTTCTGGCACCAAGGGAATCCGCAAGGATCCCTACAGGGATCTGCATTACCATGTATGCGTAGAAATACATGGAAGCCAGGCTGCCGAAGGATGCTGCGCTCAGACTGAAAGCTTCGACCAGCTCATCCCTGACCACTCCAGCAGCCAGCCTGTGGAAAAATACCACCATATAGGCAAGGACCATGATCCCCCATACTATCCAACGGTAAGACAGGGTCTTTTTCTCGAGGGCCTTATTGTTCTCCATCTCTTTATTCCTCCCGCTTGTATCAAAAAATTGATTTGTTATCATTTTATTGACAGTAGTTCCAAAATTATATATAAATATATCACAAAATATTGTTCGTTCAACAATAATTTGGCTTTGACAGGGGGTTGTCCATTGTCTCTCCATCCTATACTGAAAGCTTTAACACCGGTCGTCAAGGGTCTCGCACTGGTCCTTGGGCCTGAATACGAAGTGGTCCTCCATGATCTCTCCGATCCTGATCAT
>JAFGMB010000191.1 GCA_016927765.1 Synergistales bacterium | reverse complement strand
CAAGGGGGAGAGGATCTGGAACCTGGAAAGGCTTTTCAATCTGAGGGAAGGGCTGAACCCGGAAAAGGAGGATACCCTTCCCAAGAGGCTTCTCAACGAACCTATTCCTTCCGGTCCCTCTGAAGGGAAGGTCAGCCGTCTTAAAGAAATGCTTCCTGAATATTACAAGCTGAGGGGATGGGACGAAAAAGGCATACCCACAGATGAGAAGTTAAGGGAACTGGGATTGAAATAAAACAGGTAACAGTTACAATCTCATTTACTGAAAAGACCCGGAGGCAGGCCGGCAACGGTCTGCCTCCGGCTTCAGCTTAGAATCCTCCTGCCGCGGTAAGAGGCTATAATATAGGGAGATTGAGGACATTATTCCAGGGATCATAGAGGAGAGAATTCATGAAGAGAACCATGATCTTATTCCTGTTGCTGACTTCTGTTTTCTGCATTCTGACCGGATCTGCTGTCCCATCCCAGGCAACTTTGTGCAGAATACCGGACATGGAAGGCTGGAAGATGGAAAGTGAGATGTTCCAGGAGCTTTCGGCCCCGTCAGGAAATTATGGTACATGGCATCAGAGGCTATTTATCGATCCCTTCAGAAGGGCCCTGGTGGTCAATCTCCTTTGTGGCAGGGGGCCAGGAGAGCTCTTTATACCCCCTGGTCCGGTAAGCCAGGACGACAGGCCCATCGGCTTTGGTGCCACCTATGAGACCATTGAGATCGAAGGGTTCCATGGGGTCCTGGAATATTACCCCTATGCCGGATACGCTTTTGCAGTTTCCCTTCCGGACAGTTGCACTCTGTGTATCGAAAGCAAGGCCCTGTCAAAAGAGCAGCTTTATGGGGTCACAGAATTTCTCGTAAGAAACATGTTCCCATCAGAAAAATAGCGGAGCACAGGTCTCCGCTATCACTCTTTTATCTTGAAGATCATTCTTTATGGTGTAATGATCATTCCTCGATCAATTCTCCCATCAGATCCGCCACCATGTTAAGCTGTGACATCCCCTGGATATCCATTTCGAGGAGGGGAAGGCTGACTATCCTGTAACTGCTGAATCGCTGGTAAATATCCTTGAGGTAACCTTCCTGGACCTCTCTTCTCCTTTCGAAATATTCCCCGGCTTCTTGCGGTATCACCTTGTTGATCACGATCCCTCCTACGGGGATGGAAAATTTCTCAAGAAGGCTGATGGCTCTTTCAGTTTCAAGAATGGGTAATTTTTCCGCATTGAGCACGAAGATGAATTCACATGCCTCAGGGTCGGTAAGGATACCCCTGGCGAACTCGAATTTTTTACTTCTCTCGGTAAGGACCCTGATTATTGGATCATCCTCAAGCCGCTTTTTCAGTATTTCATCATATTTTACAGAAGCTTTCATAAGATTCCTTGCCTTTTCATGCCTGTCGATCAGGTGCTGTATCCATATCCCCAGAACTTCCGGGAGGGTAAGGAGTCTCAGTGTATGGCCTGTGGGCGCCGTGTCGAAAACCATCAGGTCGTAGGGTTTTCCCATGAGATGCATTATTTCTATGAATTTGTCAAAAATAGCTCCTTCCTCCGCTCCAGGGGACAGGTAGGCTATCTCAAGCTGTTTTTTTATCTCTTCCACGATAGCAGCACTTACCAGGTCAAGCATCTGATCCTGGATCTGCTTCATGTATTTTTTCGCTTCCCGTTCGGCGTCCACTTCAACTGCCCAGAGATTTTCACCGATCTTTGCGATCTCTGGACCAATAGTGACGCCAAATGCATCTGCAAGAGAATGGGCAGGATCAGTGGATATTACAAGGGTTTTCTTGCCTTCCCTGGCCATTTTAAGGGCAAAGGAACCTGCACAGGTCGTCTTGCCTGTGCCACCCTTTCCTCCAAAGAAAATAAAGTTGGGAACAGCTCTCTTATCTATCATGTCAATGCTCCTTTTAATCGAAATCGTACTGGGCTGCCTTTTCTGCCACGATAAATTTCCTGTTCTGGATCCTTCGCTCCCATGGTTCCAGTTCTTCTGCTAGATAGGGAAGCAATTCGAGCATATAGTAGGAAATAGGGTTGGGTATCCCCAAAAAATCGCTGAAAAGAAGAAGCATCAGGTTGTCATACTCGTCATATGCCTCTTTACGCACCACCGACATCCTTTTATCTATAAAAACACCATAGGAAAAAGCACCGAACCATTCCTTAAACGTATCAAAAAAACTCTTTTTTTCATCTTCGCTCATCTTTCGATTCCCCATTCAGACAATTACTCTATTTTAATATACATTATACATCATCGATGCCGAGTCTCCGTGTTATGGATCTTCTTGAGTGGGCAACCTTCCTTCGTGCAGACTTAGACAGGCCTTTTCAGGGAAAGGTCCGATCCTCAAGCCACTTTTGCTCAAGCATTTCCAGGATCCCTTCCTTCCTGAGCTCTCCGATGGCTCGATTAACTGCCTCCAGGAATTCGGGGTCATCCCTTCGAAGGGCAAAGCCCATCCCCTCTCTTGTGTCCCTATGCAGAAAGGCGATCTCCAGTTTTCCTTCAAAGGCAGCGATATTTGATAAGTATCCCTGTGCAACATTATGGTCCACCACACCGAAATCAGCCCTGTAATCAAGTACCTCTCTTAACAATGCGTCTATTTCCCGAAAGGTCCTTACATTAACATCATCCAGATCCGATACAAACCTCTCCCGGGCACTACCTTCCTGAACAGCCGCTGTCCTTCCTGACAGATCCTCCACTCCCCTGATCCCTGTTTCACCGACCCTGGTGACTATGGCGTCAGGGATACTGAAATAAACATCTGAAAAGGTGATCTTCCTTGCTCTTTCAGGGGTTATGACCATGCCTGAAGCAACAAGATCGACCTTTTTCATGAGGAGCGAAGGGATCAGTTCATGGAAAGGCATGCCCACCACTCTGACCTCCAGCCCAAGCCTGATCCCGATCCACCTGACAAGATCCAGATCGAAACCTACGATCCTGTTTTCAGAGCTTCTGAAGGAGAAGGGTCTGAAAGTCGGCTCTGTACCGACAAGGAACGTTTTCCTATCCATTACAGAAGAAGCATGAAGGGGTCCGGAAAGGACAATTACAAAAACAAAGAAAATCACCAGGACAGTTATCTTTTTCATTTTTTCACCAGATCAGAGATCATAAAGGGGCTGGACCTGTTGCCCTCATAAAGATAAAGAACTGCAAATTCCTGACGATCAGATCAGAGCGGTATCCTGACGCAGTATTTCCTCAAGAAAAAGGGAGGCCCTTCGGCCTCCCCGGGATGCACACAGCTGTTCATTTATTCCGGTTCGAACATGTCCTTTCCTACAGCGCAAACAGGGCAAACCCAATCGTCAGGCACATCTTCCCAGGCAGTTCCCGCAGCTACCCCGTTATCGGGATCACCTTCAGCAGGATCGTAGATATATCCGCATACAGTGCAACGATACTTGGTCATAATTTTCCCTCCTTACCGAAATTATGGAAAAGTTCATTTCTGATTATATCCATCTGCCGACGACATGACAACAGGATCACTGTTTCTGCAGGCACGTATACAAATAACATCTTCGGAAGAGGGATAGAAATCCCCCATGTCAGGATCAGATCTGGAAAAGTTCCTGATCCAGAGCCGAAGTGATGCGGCGGGAACCACCGGGGATGATAATATAATCATCCTCAAGGCGCATTCCACCTATCTCGGGCAGATATATCCCAGGCTCGACAGTAACAACATCCCCTGGCTGAAGAATTTCATCTGAGGTGCTGGAGAGTCGGGGCTTCTCGTGTACTTCGAGCCCGATACCATGTCCAAGGCCATGGCTGAAAGAATTACCATACCCGGCATCTTCGATAACCTGCCTTGCTATCATATCGATATCCCTGCACCTTATCCCTGGGGCGAGGGCCGAGGCTGCCTTTCCATGAGCTTCAAGGAGAAGGGCATGTAATTCCTGACCCTTTGGATCAGCTTCTCCGATCACCAGGTTCCTGGTTATGTCAGAAACGTAACCTCCGAAAGTGGCCCCGAAATCCACGGTGACCCATTCACCCCTTCCAAGCTTTTTTGAGGTAGGGACACCATGGGGAAGGGAACTTCTTAAACCTGAGACCACTACAAAACCATGGTTTGGCCATCCTCCTTCAGCACCCAGGGATTTGACATTGAATTCAAGTATATTGGCCAGTTCCATCTCGCTCATGTCTTCGCTGACAGACCCCAGGGTCTTTTCAAAAGCTTCAGAGGCTATGGCCGCCGCTTTTTCAAGTAGGGCCACCTCCTCTTCATCCTTGAACCTTCTGAGGGAAGGCACCAGTCCTGAAAGGTCCCTTAACTGCAGATCCATTTCCTCCAGGGCCCTGAAAAGTGTGTAAAAAACCTTATTGCCTTCAAAACCCAGATAACCTGTCTTCTGTTCTCTGATCAGGGTTTTCAGGGAATGGACCAGTGAACCCTTTCCCTGGGGTACCACGGTGAAGTCAGTCTGTTCTGCTGCCTGCTCCAGGTACCTTCCATCTGTTATAAGAAAGGCTTCGGAAGGCGTTATGAGAACGGCAGAACTGCTTCCCCTGAAACCGGAAAGATAAAATACACTTTCCCAGTTAAGGCCCTCCTCCACTATAAGGACCATTCCTTCCAGCTGGTGCCTTTCAAGTTCCTGCCGAAGATGGTCTACCCTCTGGTCGGATCGTTCCGGTCCCATTCTGACATCAACCCTTTCGTGTCAAAGTTCGAGCACTTTCCATAATTCTTCATGAGTATCAAGTTCCTCGCCCTCCCCAGGTGGTACGAGGACTCCGATAATTGCGGCGGGGATTCCCTTTTCTTCCAGCCTTTTCAAGGCTTTTCCCTTGTTATTATTGCTAACGGCGGCAAGCATCACACCTGAAGAGATCATATGAAGGGGATCAAAATTCAGTTCCTTTACCACCCTTCGTGTCAGAGGATGCACTGGTAGCATTTCCTCGTGGAGGATCACACCAAGGCCACTAAGTCGCTGGATCTCGGCAAGGCCACCCTTTATGCCGCCTTCTGTAGGATCATGCATGAATTTGGCAAGATCCCTCAGCAGTAGAGATTCAGGGTACACCGAAAGTTGAGTGGACCAGGAACGGATCAATTCAATATCTTCCCTGTCAAGAAAGGGTTCAAGAAGATCATGCCTGTCAGAGGCTATTATGGACATCCCCTCTATGGCCGCGTGTTTTGTCATCAGGATATGATCACCAGCTTCAAGTTCCTGGGCCCTGTAAAGGTATTCAGTGGTCCCGATTATGGTGCCTACCAGGACCGGCTGGTCATACCTGTCAGTGATCTCCGTATGCCCTCCCACGATGGATATGTTCATCTCTTTGCAGGCATGATGTATCTCTTCCATGATCTTCTCTGCAAAAGGCAGCCCTTCATTTCTGGGCACCAGGATGGTGAGGAGCATATAGGCAGGATCTCCTCCCTTGCATGCCACATCGTTCACATTGACATTCACGAGTAGCTTTCCCGCATCATGGCTTGCCCCAACAATAGGGTCTGAAGCGACTACAAGGTATTTCCCGTTGAAAAGGTCGATAACTGAAGCATCCTCACCCACACCAGGCCCGACAAGCACTTCAGGCCTTGGGGCTCCAGAGAAACTGAGGATCTTCTGTTCAAGCACATCTGGCGGAAGTTTCCCCAGGGGGAGTTCTCCGGCAAAGTGTCCCAATTTATTCATCTCCTCCTTACACTGTAGCAGCATCCGCAATAGTGCTGACGGTAAAGATCAAGTCGGTGACTTTCTTTTATGGAAGCAATAAAACCGCTGTTCTTCCTCCAGACCCTCTCTATCCATTGCAGCCCATATTCCATGGATACCCGTCTTCCTATGCTGTTGATAAGGGATGGATCCTTGTGTGGGCTGATAGTAAGGGTTGTACATAAGCAGGTACACCCATGCAACAGGGCTGTTCGAGCAGAAGCCCTGAGCTGCATCTCAAAACATTGCCGGCATCGTGCCCCACCCTCTTTTTCAGAGGCCAGGGTCCTTGTTTTTTCTATCCAGAGGTAAGGTTCATAAGGCTCTAATGAAAAAGGGGCTCCCAATGCCTCAGCAAGCTTGAGGAAAGCATTTTTTCTTTTTTCGTATTCTCCCGCAGGATGAATGTTGGATCCATAGAAGAATCCCATGACCGGTAACCCTTCCTGGAGGAGTGATCTCCAGGGTACAGTCCCATCAGGAGCACAGCATACATGGAGTAAGACCATGGGACCGGTCTTATGGGTCAGTATATTTTCCCTTGTCCCATAACTGGGCTCCTTTGATCCTCCCATTTATCGCAATAGCTCCTCCATTTTTTTCACAATATGACCTGGTGAAAGTCCCATTTCCGCAAAAACCTCATCAGCCGCTCCGGAAGTGCCATATTTATGGACTCCCATACATGTGAACCTGGAATTGAGCCCCAGGGCTGTCATCCTTGAACCGACGATGGAACCCATCCCACTGTTCACATTGTGGTCTTCACAGGTAAGGATCCTTCCTGTCGATGCAGCCTGCCGAATCGCCTGGTCATCAGGTTCCAGGGGGGCGCTCACGACATAGAGACTGATCATAATGCCGCGCTCTTTCAGGATCTCCCATGCTTTGAAGGCCCCGGGCAACATACTTCCCATTGCCATTATGGCTCCATCCTTACCATCCCTGAGAAGATCGAATTTCCCATATTCAAAAGGTCGGTCCTTTCCATAAAAGGGGGTACCGTCTTCTGACGATAGGACCATGGTTTTACTTCTTCCCATGGCAAGACAGATATTTCCAGGTTCACTGAGCATCCACCTGGTAGCCCGGTCTGTCTGATTCGGGTCAGCCGGCACTACAAGTCTCCAGCCGAAGGTGTTCCTCAGAAGGCCCACGTAATCGATAGATTGATGGGTCATTCCGTCCTCCCCGACATCAAGTCCTACGTGGGTAAGGACCAGCTTGAGACTGGCCCTGTTGATATCATTCAACCTCTGCTGGTTGTAGGCTTCACTTAGGCCAAAGACCCCGAAATCCGCCCAGAGACTTCCCACTCCAGCGGATGACGCTGCACCTGCAATGGTGGCAACAGCATGTTCCTGTATACCTGCCTGTACGAACCATTCGGGGCAGGCTTTCGCGAATCCTGAGGTTTTGACCGAACCTGCAAGATCGCAGTCAAAAACGAGGAGAGGGTCAGAGTTTCCGTCCCCGTAAGACCTCATGCCGATATCCTCCAGGGCTTTTCCGAAAGCAGATCTGTTATCGGTCCGATCACCTGGCTGATAGAGACCAGGTTCTCCCGTATCAATTCTGATCCGGGGTGGTAATATCTCTCTTCCCCGGGGAGGGGCAAGTTTCCTTTCCCTTTCTATCCTTACAAGATGTGAAGGGTCCCATCCGAGTTCTCTCATGGCCAGAGTAAAAAGGTCCCCCCTGGGGACCGCCTTGCCATGATATTCGGGAATATTTTCCATGAAAGACACGCCTTTTCCCATTACTGTATGGCAAAGGATCACCACTGGAGAATCTATCTTTGAGGCTTCCAGAAGACATCTGTAGATATCCTGGAAAGAATGACCGTCACATTCAAGTATTTCCCAACCATCGGCTTTCCAAAGAACAGGAATGTTCGCAGGCATGATATCATCAGTGTTACCGGAGATCTGGATATGGTTCCAGTCTACCAGGGCGGTAATGTCACAAAGGCCCTGTTTAACCGCTATCCTCCTGGCTTCGGCTATCTGGCCCTTGGTCTGTTCACCATCACTTCCCAGAAGGAAGACTTTCCCATGGTAGCCTCTGGCCTTTTGTGCAAGGGCATATCCTACTGCAGCGGAAAGACCCTGTCCGAGGTTTCCCGTGCCCCAATCTATACCTGGAACCTCCCTTTCCACATGCCCCTGGAAGGGGCTCCCTGACTGTCGGAAATGGGCAAGAACTTCCCCGGGGGAAATAAAGCCGTAATAGGCGAGGGTTGAATAAGCTCCCGGGGAGGTGTGGCCATGACTTATCACCACATAATCCCTGTCATGGGAATCACAGTTCTCCGGGTTCAGATCCGCCACTCCATAGGCCATAAGATACATTTCCATGCTTGAAAGGGATCCGGCAGGATGACCACTGTTGGCAACGGTGGTCATCAATACTGACATAGCCCTTCCTATCCTTGCGGCCTCGCTCAGTTTTCCGACGGTTTCACCGGGCAGTTCCTCTACAGGAAATCCTGTGAGGTCTACGGAATCCACACTTTTCATGTTATACCTCCTTATAAGGGCGACCATCACATTATATATTCTTTCCCAGGATGAAGAAAACAAAGAAGGGGCGCCCTGTTGAAGGCGACCCCTCATAGCCGGGATGAAAATTTCGAGCTTCTGTTATTCTTCTACGTACACCCTTGGTACTCTCTTCAGAAAGCTTATGGGAACCTCGTAGTTTATGGTCCCCCTTGCAGAGGCTATTTCTTCAGGAGTGATCTTTTCAGATCCCTGCTGTCCCACCAGTACCACTTCATCTCCCACTTTCACGTCCTTAATTTCAGTGATATCCACCATGGTCTGGTCCATGCATATGTTACCGACTATGGGAACTTTCTTTCCATGGATAAGAACAGGGATCTTCATGGACATTGCCCTTGTATAACCATCTGCATAACCTACGGGAAGAACAGCTATCCTTTCATCTCCCCTTGTCATATATTTGAGACCATAACCGATACCGCTCCGAGAGGGCAGTTCCCTTACCGTGGATACTTCGGTCTTTACCTCGAAAGTGGGTTTCAGGTCTATGGGTCTTACGCATTCAGAGGAAGGCCACATTCCGTAAAGGATAACTCCCGGCCTTACGGCATCGAGATATTTTTCCGGAGAATTAAGGGTTCCGGCACTGTTACAGACATGCCTGAGGGGTATCTTGATCCCCCTGCTTTCCATAAGTGAAAGGACCTTACTGTACTTCTGGAACTGGTCAGAGGTGTAATCGAGGCGTTTTTCATCTGCCGTGGCAAAATGGGTAAAAAGACCCTCCAACTTTATCCCGGGCAAATTGGCTATTTCATCCATTACTCCGGGCACTTCTCCAGGGAGAAAACCGATCCTGCCCATTCCGGTATCTATCTTCATGTGAAGAAGAGCTTCCTTGCCCTGTCTGACTGCTTCCTCACTCATAGCCCTCGCAAAGTTCACATCCGTAAAAGCTGCTGCGATATCAAGTCTTACGTATTCTCCCGCTACCCTATAGGGAGATGGCCCAAGTACCAGTACCGGATCGTTGATGCCTGCTTCCCGGAGTTCCAGTGCCTCATCAGGAATGGCCACTGCAAACCTCTGGCAACCCTCATCCAGAAGAGCTCTGGCTACTGGTATCGCTCCATGGCCATATCCATCGGCCTTGATAACGGCCATTATCTGGGATCCAGGACCTACAAGCCTGCTGATAGCCCTGTAATTCGATCTGAGGTTCTGAAGATTTATTTCCATCCTGGTAGCGCGATAAGTCATTTTATAACACCCCTCCATGGAAAAAAGGGCGGAGATAAACTCCGCCCTGCATGATGCTTTACAGTTAGAGATCAGAAAAGAGAATATCCAGGTCCAGCTATTTCAGTATTACTGAAGCACTCCAGACTTTCTCTTGCCATCAAAGTCTTTCACGAGTTCACGGAGCTTGCCGGAGAGCCAGAGAAGAGCCACAAGGTTGGGAGCGGCCATGAGACCGTTCATGGTATCGGACATATCCCAGATGTTGGAAAGGAATTTTCCGCCACCACCGTAGGCTCCGATCACGAGTACCACCACCCAGAGTATCTTGTAGACGGGAATGACCTTGGTTCCGAAGATATAGACCGCACCAGTCTCGCCGTACCAGTACCAGCCAAGGACCGTGGAGAAGGCGAACATGGCAAGCCCTGTTGAAAGGATCATGACACCTGTCCTTCCCAATACGACCTCGAAAGCAGAAAGGGTCAGCTGTGCGCCTGTAAGATCGGCATTGGATGTAAGTACGCCCGTGGTAAGGATGGCAAGGGCGGTAAGAGTACAAATGACTATGGTGTCTGCAAATACTTCGAAGAGACCATATACACCCTGGCGGACAGGGTGATCCACCTGGGCTGTAGCATGGACAAGAGGAGCGGAACCGAGACCTGCTTCATTGGAGAAGACCCCTCGGGCTATGCCCTTGGTCAGGGCCATCTTGATGGTCCACCCCGCTATGGCTCCAGGCATTGCCATGGGATCACTGATAGCATACTTAACAGCCTGGGCAAGGGAGGGAACGATAAGATTAGCATGAAGTCCTACAGTGATGACTGCGCCAATGATGTAGAAAACCGCCATAATAGGCACAAGGTAGGTGGTGACTTCGGAGATCCTCTTCAGCCCGCCGTAGATAACAAGGGCGGTAAGTATTGCCATTACTATACCAGTGGCAATATGAGGAATTCCAAAACCAAGGTTGAGTCCCTCGGCGGTTGAGTTTGCCTGGATGGCATTTCCGATGCCGAAGGCTGCAAAGGTGGTGAAGAAAGCGAAGAGCCAGGCAAGCCATTTCTGGCCCGTACCTTTTTCCAGCATATACATGGTACCGCCACGGATATTGCCAAGGTCGTCCTTGTCACGGAAATGAACTGCCAGTGTGACTTCTGCGAACTTGGTGGTCATGCCGAAAACGGCGGAAACAAGCATCCAGAAAAGCGCTCCAGGACCTCCAAGGTGAAGGGCTGTCGCTACACCGGCAATATTTCCTGTTCCGATGGTGGAAGCCAGGGCGGTTGAAAGAGCAGCGAAGGATGAAATACTGCCTTCTGCTTCAGTTTTAGGTTTCTTTCCAAAAACAACTTTGAACATGAATCCAAAATAACGGAGCTGAGGGAATCCCAGGATGAAGGTAAGATAAACACCAGTTCCGACCAGAAGGGTCAGCATCCAGGGTCCCCATACAATACCATTGATAATTCCGTTGATCCGCATAATTGCTTCCATTACTTCAATTCCCCCTTTTGACTGGTAAATGGAACCTCATTAAATGAACATTTTGCTACCGATTCTCTCATTGACTCTCACTGAAAGCATCTGAATCTTAAAAATTCCCCCGGAAAAGCCGATCATCCACCCCCTTGGATATCGTCTTAATGTATAAAAAATGAACCTGCCTGGAAGGCGAAATAATTATACCATGGTTAAGGGACATATTTGTATCAGCACCGTTGGGGGCAGGATACAACCTGCCCTTGCCGGCACTTACAGATAATTGTTTTCCCTCAGAATAACCTCGGCCTTCTCCATATACTTAGATGGAAGCTTCACTACCGGACCGGTACAACCCATGGCTGATTCCGCGTATATCCCGGCCTTCCAGAGTTCCCTGACCGCATCTTCCACATCAAGGACATCAATGCCGTGTATCTCCTCATCAGTGGGTTCCGCTGGAGGAGCTTTGACATCCTCGACAGCGACCTGCTGTTTTGGCTGAAGTGATTGAATGACCTCGTCCAAACCGGCCTGTTTTGCTTTCTTCAGCTCTTCTGCCAATACTTTTGGGAGATCGCCCGAAGCAGCGGCTGCGTTGAATGATATGGCATTGGCTATTACCGGAGCTCCTGAGGCCCTGGAGATAATGGAGACCACGTGAGGCCAGCCTTCTCCGGCAGATGGACCATATCCCCATCCGAGAGATTCATAGGAACCCCCTGTTGTAAAGGAGGAGAATAGTTTCATAAGCACATTTCCTGTCAGTGTATCAGTCACACAGATGTCAACGGAACCTGCAAGTATATCGTTACCCCTGAGGACAGCTCCCCCATCTTTTCTGACACTCTGGCCGAATTTCACAGGATAACCGTTATCCTTCAGATGGTTAAGGGCTCTGAAAACAGGGTGAGCTCCTTCAATGTTAAGGATACCTACTGTAGGGTCCTTCTTTCCTATGGATCTGGCGACAGCGATCCCATAGATGGCATTCCTGAGCATGGCTTCGGTCCTCAATATGGCCGAAGTCCCCGTGGATGAAGCAATTATCATATCTCCACCCCTGGCAGGGGTCACTACCCTTCCTATAGTGGTAACACCCATGGGGAAAGGATAATGCAGGGCCACCGCACCCTTAATGGTACCATCCTGCAGGGCCCTTTCCATGGCTTCTGCGATCTCCGCATCACAATCTTCCGTCTCTATCCAGTCAAGATCTTCGTAGCCTTCAGTTACGGGGCCTATCATGACTACCTGTATGTTCGGATACTGCTGCTGTGCCAGCCTTCCACCCCTGGCAAGCTCTTCCTTACCCAGCTCACTTCCACTGGCCATAAGGCCAATCCTTACCCTGGGCCCTCCAACAGTGGCAGTTTCAATGATCTCTGAAAGGGCTTCACCAAAAAGTTTTCGGATATCAGACATTGCTATCACCACGCAATTTACTGGAGTGAGTCCTTGATATCACCAAGGGCTTCCAGAATGAGTCTCTTCACGTCATCTTTCGTTACCGCACCCACCGCTGGGGTTCCGCTGCTCTTTTCTATAAAGAAGGATGCTCCATCCGAAAGATTGGTGAGCCTCGCAAGGAAAAGGCTGCCCTTCCCGATGATCATTACCCGGTTGAGCTTTCCTTCCCTGATAGCATCACATGCATGACCTATATAAGGTACACCGGAAGGAATATGGCCCTGGGTATGAGCGAAACCGGTAAGGCCTTTTTCCCTGACAAAATCCATCATGTCCTTCTTTTCAAGCTGTTGCTTCATTACCGAAAGGGCAGCGATCATCTTGGAATTTGCAAGAGGTACGTCTCCTGCGCCAGCAGGAAGGGTGATCTCGGGAGTATGCAGTTCTGCAGCATACTTATCCACATCATTGAAGGTAAGACCCCGCTTCTGCAGGGGATCCCAGACCAATGCGCTTGTCACAGCCTGCGGCGAGGCTCCGGCCCCAACTGTATGCTTGCCGAGGGCGTCAAGCCTCATAACTGGAGAGTCACCACTGTCTTCCACAAGGAGAACAGCAAAACTTCCGAGACAATCCTCAAGAGCCGGCATGGATTTTTTAACATGGTCACGGGCATTCATGTAAAGTTTGGGAACAGCCCCTCCAGCCACCACAAGGCAGTTCTTCCTTGCACCTGAAGCGACCTGGGATGCAGCAGCTATCATCGCGTTCACCGGCCCGGCACAAAATCCCCTGACATCGCATCCACTGGAATTGACGAGACCTGCTATCTCGGCTATGGCCTTGGCAAAATTGCCTCCCGCCCTCTGGTTCATATCCCCTGCCCCTTCCTCGGAGCATTCGATAACAAAATCGATCTCGCCGGGGTCCACATCGAAGTTCTTCAACAGGTGGAGAACCGAAAGGACAGCACTCGCCTTGGAAGCGAGATTCTCCAAAAGCACATAGGGGAAAAGGCACTCGTCAACTTCATGGCCGCTTCTTACACAACCTACCACATTATTCTCGAAATAAAGGGGCAGGGCACGGTGTTTCTCTATTTCAACATTGATCTCATCCAGATCATGTCCATTTTCAAGTCTCGCAAGTACTTTATCGGTAATAACGGGATCCTTTGCCAGTTTCTCTCTGACAACTGAGGCAAAGGATCTCTCAAGCCAGATGATATCGAAAACATCACATATATCCATAAGTCCGAGGAATTCATCCTCAGGCATGATCTCACCATATCTGCCGTAACGGCCTGCATCTGTCATGCGATTCTCATACCAGGGTTTTGGTTGAGTCTCGTATTCGTCCAGCGTTATACCGCCAATATAGGCCTGATTAGGTGCATAATCCCTGGCGTCCTCATATTGCTGAAGATGCTCCGGCAACTTGGACAGAAACTCCGTCTCTCCCTTGGTAAGTCTCTCAACATAGGGGGTATTCCCATAGTGGAGTCCCATTTCGGGGACATGGTTGAGACTATAGGCATAACCTTTGATTCCAACACTGGACATTCGAGTAACACCCTCCTCAAAATGTTGCAAAAGAATTGAACGTCCGGGCCCAGGATATTCCTGGACCCGGACAGAAGAAACTAATCGTTGAACACTGTCTGTTCTGAAACAGGTGTCTGTAGAGCCTTGAGTGCTTTCTCCACCAGGTGACGGCGGATGGTTTTTTCCTCTTCAAAAGGCTTTGATGGATCTCCCAGAGGATGGGGAATGGCAACTGCTGGCACTATCCTGTTCGCACCAACGGTAAGGGAAATAGGAACGATCGTGCATACATGAACCACTGGTAGACCTGCTCTTTCGATCTCTTTGACCATCGTTGCACCGCAACGAGTACAGGTGCCTCAAGTGGAAGTCAGGATCACCGCGTCGACGCCGTCAGCTTTCAACTTCAGAGCTATTTCAGCCCCGAACTTCTTGGCGCTGGCAACGGCCGTACCGTTTCCAACGGTGGTATAGAACTTGTTATGCAGCTTTTTGAAAACTCCCTCTTTCTCCATTTCCCTCATCACATCCACAGGGAGTACCCTGTCAGGGTCATCATCGGCATAGGTAGCATCATAACCGCCATGGGCGGTACAATGATCAGCGGATGTCAGGTCATCGAAGCCTTCAATACTGTATTCTCCATACTTGCTTGCACTGGAGGCCTCGATGTGATCGGGGTTACCCTTGGGGCATATCCCGCCTGAGGTGACCAGGGCCACTGTGGAGTTAGCCATATCGACAATGGGAGGATTGGGATCGACCCTGTCAAACACCGGCATGGGATATTCTGTCTCAAAGGGTTCACCCTTGAGTTTTTTGACGAACATGTCAACGCATCTCTCAGAAGCCATGGTCTCAAAGAATTTATTGATCCTGAGACCTCTCTCGATATAGCCTTCTTCAGCCGGGAGCCCGACTTTTTCTCCCTTGAGAAGCTTGAGAAGAAGTTTTGCCATGGCCGGGACGGCTTTACCCATTCCCCTTGCACTGTCAGCGGTCTCGATAATGTAAAGGCTTTTCCTGTACATCTCAACACCGGGATTCTCAGGGAACATTCCTGATACTACTGGTATCCCGAGCTCTTTGGAGATGGCATCTCCCATGGCACCACAGGCGGAACCATAACGGCCTGCGTTAAAGGCAGGACCAAGGAGAACCGCATCCGGCTCAAATTTCCTGATCAGTTCAAGAACCTCTGCGCTTGTCTTGGCCATATCTGATGCGAAATAGGTATCACCGCATATCACGGTACCCACTATCTCAGCTTCATTACCCAGGGCGGCGTTCAACGCCATACCCGGGCCTACAACGCCCTCTCTTGTTTCCGGTGCATAATCGGCTTTTTCCTCGCCGCCTATTCCTGCAAAGAACTGATTTATGTAATGAACGACACGGTAGGACATTGTTTCCCCTCCTTTCACTAAAGACTATAGGGAATACCTGCTGTATTCCTTTCTCATAGCAGCAACAGCCGCAGCCAGTGAATCGGGGTCAAGGACCATCTCCATCATGGAGATCTGCTCTTCCCAGGCTGCGGTATCGGCTTCGGACTTCACATCTTCCTCGAACACGTGATATACGGCGAGTCCTAACTGGACTCCAGCTAATGGCCCTGCGAAGGTGGGGTCGCCATTGGCGACGGTCTCTGCGTAGATCTCAGCACCTTCTGCATCAGAGGAACCAAGGATAACCACCAGGTCCTCAGGATTGTACTTTTCAGCAGCATCCTTTATCCTCTGCTGATTCTGCAGGTCCATAGCTCCTGCCGCGGTTCAGACAAAGCATTCGGTGACGGAGAATACCACTTCGGCTCCGCTATTCTGGAAAACGGCTTCCATGGCGGGTGCAGGTACTCCATCACGTTCGCCCAGAAGAAGCAGCTTCTTACCGGCAAACTTACCCATGCTTCGCACCTCCTTTTAGAATTTTTTCAAAGACCTTTTAAGTTCTTATTTTCGTATTGACTAAACGGTGTAAGCTCCAAGTTTTGTGAAACCAAGCTCGCTGGTAGCACCAATGATGGCCTGAAGTTCAACGGTGATGGTACCGTCCGAGGCAAGAGAACCATCCCAGCCACCGGCGATCACATTGGCCTCATCGGGATATCCTATGATCTTTTCCATTGGAGGAAGAGTGATCACTTCGTTGGCATTTCCAGCAGTAACACAGGCATCACCCTCAGGACAGGAGTCTGCAAGAGACTGGCTGGCTCCATCCTGACCGGCGTATTCGTCAGTGAGAAGTGCTGTCTTCATACCTGAGCGCTCAGCTTTCCAGCAATTCATTATGAGGTCAGCATCGGGGTTCCCGAAACCTTCTTCAGAGATGAGAAGCCCGTCAAGACCTATCATGTTGGCAAGCTTGATGGAATAGGAAGAGCTTCTCTTCTTGTCCGCCAGTGTTACGTTCTCGTTGGTGATTATCACGCCAACGAAGTTGAAGTCCTTTCCGTGACGTGCATACATGTCTTTAATGACAGGGTTGTTCTGGTGGGAATAGGTATTGTTCTTATCACAGGCTGAAACACAGTTCCCTGAAACAATAGCCCCGTCCATGACCTCTGTTGCACCTATCAGGGTAGGTAGCGTCTGTTTTGCATCCACTCCGTACACCCATGTATCGTGCAGGAGCCCCTGGGACTGGAGCATGTAAAGGTAGGCGACCTTGGGAAGTTCAGGATAGGCATGCATGGCTTCCCTGAAGGCCGGGAATTCATATGTTTCAACATTGTCTGCTGTTGCTCCCTTGCAGCATTCTGCAAGATATGACGCAGTCTTGAGACCTGCCAGTCTGCAGGCGGCTTCATGATCGTGTTTCTCCAGATCAGCTACCGGTTCAAGAACCAGGACCAGGTTACAGGTCTTTGAATAGGGACAATAATCAGCTCCGGGACCTGACATATCTATGATGCCTTCCTGGAAACGGACTATCTTTCCCGTGGTAACCACTGCGGCTCCTTCGAGAACAAGGGTCTTGCCTTCTCCTACGGTCTCCACATCACTGACCATTCCGGGGAAGATGCCGCCCTTGCCTTCCAGCTTGCAGCGAGGTTCCACAACGTCCTTGACCGGGATGATCCTCACGCTTTCTCCCGGCATGGCGAAGTCCAGATCTACCTTAACAAGCCTTTCATCAGAGGAGAGCATATCAACGATCTCCAGCCTGTTAACGTAGAGGACTCCATCCTTCGTTTCGGTCTTGTCGCCCCATGCCAGTTTATTTACCTTAACCTTATGGAGTTCCAGTTTCAAAGAAATTCCCCCCTTTTGATAGAGTCCGTCCTTAACCGAGGATCTCCTCGATCTTTGCCTTGATGTTCTCAGCTGTGGCTTCTCCACCGCTGAGACGGGCCACTTCTGCACCGTCCTTCCAGAAAAGGATGGAAGGAAGACCCATTACCTTGTTGGCAATAGCAACTCTTCTGTTGCCACTGACGTTGACCTTGGTGAACTTGACCTTGTCTCCATATTCCTTCTCCATCGCCTCTACCTGGGGGATAAGAGCAAGACAGGGACCACACTGGGGGCCCCAGAAATCAACAAGCACCGGAAGGTCACTTTCCTTAACCTCTGCATCAAAAGTCTCCTTTGTAAGCTCTAACATTCGTATTCACCTCCTTTTACAATATCTGAATGCATCAATTCAAAAGGATAGAACAAGGCGTTTTTCTATATTCTATCCCGAGTGACCAAGCCATGTTCCAGAAGGCTCTTTTTCATGAGTTCAAGATCTATGAAAGCATAATCCTCTTCTGTCTCTGAAGGGAGAACGCCTGGATCAAGGATCCTGTCCTGGCATGAACGATAAACCGAAAGGGCATTCTCCATCAGTTCGAGGGAATATTGATCGACATCAGCCGTTGAAGCATCCGGTACCATCTCAAGAAGGACAGATCTGAAAGGTTGCTGATAAGGACGCAGGTTTCCGTACAGAGGATGTGTAACAAGTTTATGTCCCGCATGGACAAGATCTCTTGAACGAATGAGAACATCCTGAGAAGTTTTCAGCATTTCCATGGGGGAAACAAGGGATATGAACTTGGGATTGTTAGTTATGAGAAGAAATCGACAGTCCATTCAACAACCTCCTTAATGGAGATATTTGAACTTTCCCTGTCGAATAGCACTGAAAGGATATTTCAATGCTAAAACTTTCAGAGACCCGTCCAGCCGCAATCCTTTAGCCTGAGAGTTTCAGCCATCAACACCTCTAACAATGGCCTTGCCCCTTCGGCGCCCCCTTACCCCTTCCAAAAGATGATCGGGATCTCTCTTGCGACTTTCATCCGGAACGCACGGGATGATTTTACAATATGTATTTTTTTAGTCAAGGCAT
>JAFGMB010000190.1 GCA_016927765.1 Synergistales bacterium | reverse complement strand
TCATCCCTGGCGACTATATGTGTCTTGATCTTTACACACCATGCCACCAGTTGCTGTAGAACTGAAGGTTCCCTTTCCCTGATCCCCTGGAGATTTCCTTCCAGCCAGGCAAGAAGGCCCTGGTCTTCTCCAAGTGCATATTTCAGGACTTCTCCCATGCCCTGCCGAAATTCATCCTCCGAAAGGGTCTGCAGGCAATGGATATCTGAAATGACTGCAACAGGTTGATGAAAAGCACCTACAAGATTTTTCCCCGAGGGCAGATTGATACCTGTCTTGCCGCCTATGGAACTGTCGACCTGGGCCAGCAGGGTTGTTGGGCACTGGACATAGTCGATTCCCCTCATCCATGTGGCTGCTGCAAAACCTGTAACATCTCCTACCGTACCCCCTCCAAGGGCTATAAGGCTACCCTTTCTATCTATGCCGTTGGCCTGAAGGGATGAATAGAGGCTCCAGAGGCTTTCCGGGGTTTTTGCCTCTTCACCTCGGGGAAGAATGTGTTCAGCCCTTCTGCTACTGACCTGATCTCCGTAAAGGACCCCTGTGAGCCCATCGGCTACAAGAAGCGCTGCATCCCAGTCCCTGCCCAGGTCTTCCTGGAAGCTTGAGAGAATGCCCTTCCCGATCATCACAGGGTAATCCTTTTTTCCAGCACTGCAGTGGAGACTTGATACGTGAGAAGGAAACCCGGAAGGGATGAATTGGAGAAGACCCCTGATCTCCGCGGATATATCCTCCACAGTTTTATCATCGGTTTGGATCTTCAGATGAGCTTCCCGGTAGGAAGGCAATCTTCTCTCCCAAAGGGACCGAAGGTCATTCTTTTCAAGGAGGGGTCTTTTACCTGCCTCGTAACGAACTCTTTTCATCACGGTCTCGGGCTGTACCGAAAGGACCACCAGGATACCAGTATCAATTACCATCCGTCGGAGCTCCTCGTCTGCAAGGATCCCTCCTCCCAGGGATATGACCAGACCCCGGATGGAGACCAGTTCTTTCAGTAGGGATCTTTCAAGGGACCTGAAACAAGGCTCCCCTTCTTCTGCAAAGATGGTGCTTATGCTTTTCCCGGCCCTTCTCTCGATCACCTCGTCAGTGTCAACGAAGGGGCGATCCATGGAACGGGCAAGGATCCTGCCCACGGAGGTCTTCCCTGCAGCCATGAAACCTCCCAGGTAGAGATTACCCATGTTCATGGAAAAAGTTCTCCCTTCTTCTGCAGCATTCCTCAAACCTCTGCATCACTTCCGAAAGGTGATCCCCGCCGAATCTCTCCATGACTCCTCCGGCAAGGACCCATGACATCATGGCTTCCCCTACCACACAAGCTGCAGGGACAGCGCAGACATCGCTTCTCTCGTATGCCGCTTTGACCCCATGGCCTGTTGAGAGATCCACGGACCTCAAGGCTTTCCTGAGGGTTGGTATGGGTTTCATGGCCACTTTCACGAGGATCTCTTCTCCGTTGGTCATGCCTCCCTCGATACCTCCGGCACGGTTGGTTGAGCGGGACCATGTATCGCCCGAAGGGAGTATCTCGTCAAGGGCGGAACTCCCCTTAACACCCGCAAGAGAGAAACCCTCTCCAATTTCAACTCCCTTTATTCCGGGGATGGACATCATGGCTCCTGCAAGTCTTCCGTCCAGACGCCTGTCCCACTGAGTGTAGGAACCTATTCCTGGTGGAAGCCCTGTGGCCGATAAAAGGAATGTTCCACCCAGAGTCTCTCCTTCCATGGAGGCCGAGCTTATCTCGGCAATGACCTTTTTCTCATCCTCTTCTTTCGGAAGACCCAGGGAGGAAGACATGGCATGTTCCCATCCGTTTTCATCGGAAGGAGGCAGGATTGATTCGGTGCCTATGGAGGTCACTGCGCCCCTGACACTGACCCCCAGTGCCAGCAGCAGCATTCTGGCTACTGTCCCTGCAAGGGTCAGGGCAGCTGTCGACCTGGCACTGGCTCTTTCAAGCACATCCCTGATGTCTCCATGATGGAATTTGAAGGCCCCTGGAAGGTCCGCGTGACCTGGCCTGGGGCAGGTGACTTTTTTCTCATTCATGACATGGGGGTCTGCATTCCGGGGATCCAGGGCTGCTTTCCATAAATTCCATTCGGTGTTTTCAAGGATAATCCCTATGGGAGAACCAGTGGAGA
Organism: Synergistales bacterium; assembly: GCA_016927765.1. Classification (GTDB taxonomy): domain Bacteria; phylum Synergistota; class Synergistia; order Synergistales; family JAFGMB01; genus JAFGMB01. The sequence continues at coordinate 1,432 of JAFGMB010000190.1, read as the reverse complement.
TGCCATTTCTTACGCCTCCCAGAATGAAAAGACGATCCTTCTCGATCTGCATTCTTGGACCCCTGCCGTAACCTCTTCTCCTTCTCGCAAGCTCCTGCTCAAGGAAAACAGGATCCACCTGCATTCCCGAGGGGAACCCTTCCAGTATCACCTGGAGACCCTGCCCATGGGATTCACCGCTTGTCAGGAAACGGATCATTGGGCTTCACCTCCACTAACCGGAGGGTTGGCCATGGCCTTCCGCATTACCTCAACAGGAGCTTCCCTTCCGGTAAAGATCTCGTAGGCACTGACCCCCTGGTAGAGGAGCACCCTCTCCCCTCCAATGGACCTGATGCCCCTCTTCCTTGCAGAGCTGACCAGCGCCGTCTCACCTTGAGGGTCATATACCATATCCAGGAGGGCACCTCCCGAGATCCATTTCATTATCCTTTTCATTAAGAGAGGATCGAAAGGATTGGAATCCAGTCCAAGGGAGGTGGCGTTCACCAGAAGATCCGGCCGACAGGAAGGATCTTCATCCCATGGGATCACGGAAAGGACCGCCCCCCCGGAAACCTCCCGGAATTCCCGGACCAGTGCCAGGGTTTTCTCTTCGGTCCTGTTGGAGATCAGCACCTCTTTGAAACCCCCCTCAAGAAGAGCTTTAAGAACCCCCCTTGCGGCTCCTCCCGCACCCAGGATCATCGCCTTACCCGGTGAAGGCGATAGGTCCTGCAGTGCCATTTTCACACCATATATATCGGTATTGAAACCTATGGGATCCCCTTCCCTGAACAGGATGGTATTTACAGCACCTGAACCGGCAGCAGATGCGTCAAGCCTTTTTACCCATCTGAAGGCTCCCTCTTTATGGGGCACCGTGATATTGGTCCCTACCGCCCCAAGGACACTTAATCCGTCCAGGGCCGTATTCAGATCTTGCCTGGTCACCCTGAAGGCCATATATGTCATATCCAGCCCTTCATGGCGAAAAGCGGCATTATGCATAATGGGGGAAAGGCTGTGTTCGACGGGATCTCCAAGAAGAGCCACCAGTTTCATCTCTCTTCCGGCCATTTCTTCTCAAAATCCTCCTGAAGATACCGCTTCAAGGGTTTCAAAAAATGAGGGGTATGAAATGGAAACACAGGAAGGATCATCTATCTCGACAGGAGAATCCGCGGTAAGGGCTGCTATGGAGAGTGCCATGGCTATCCTGTGGTCTCCGAAAGACCTGACCTTTCCGCCCTTCAGCTTTACCGGGCCCTCTATTTCCCATCCGTCAGGCCTCTCGGTCACATGGGCACCAAGGGCTGTAAGCCCTTCCGTCATGGCTCTTATCCTGTCACATTCCTTGACCCTGAGCTCGGAAGCACCTCTCACGATAGTGGTTCCCTTCGCCTGGGTAGCGGCAACAGCAATGACCGGAAGTTCGTCCACCAGGGAAGGT
>JAFGMB010000189.1 GCA_016927765.1 Synergistales bacterium | reverse complement strand
GTCGAACCTGAAAATATGCTTCATTGAGTCCGGTTCTATATCAGGCTGGAAAAAGCGATTGAACATAACGATCCCGTCAGCGCCAGCCTTGCTGAACCTTGATGCCATGTTCAGGGGATTGGTGTAGAAGGGACTCATCTTGACACTTACCGGGACTTTAACCTTTTCTTTTATTTCCACCAGGATCTGGATCTGGTCGTCTTCTATTTCGGATGCATCTCTTCCCTGGTCGAGGGGAGTGGAATAAAAATTCAGTTCCAGACCATCCACTCCGCATTCTTCCAGTTTCATGGACCATTGTACCCATGTTTCCCTTCTGAAGGCATTCAGGCTTGCTATTACCGGGATACTGACGCTTTCTGCCGATGACTTGAGCCACTGGAGATGATCCTCCGGGTATGAGTATGGTGAATAGGAAGGGAGGTTGAGTTCTGTCTGATGCATGCCGCCATGGTCAAGAAAATAATCTTCCAGCCATTCCCTTTCGATCCTGATCTGCTCCTCGAAAAGCGATGAGGTAACGATCGCTGCAGCTCCTGCCGCCTCGAGCTTCCTGATGGTGTCTGCATCACCTGTAAGTTTGCTTGCCCCGGCTATGAAAGGGTTTTTAAGAGTTATTCCCATATATCGGGTTGACAGGTCCGGCATTTTCCCCTACCTCCTTTAAGGTCAATTATGGTCTGGTATGACGGGAAAGAAGAAGGTCACATTCCCATTTTATTGAAACCGCTGTCTACGTGAAGGATCTCCCCGGTCACAGCAGAGGAAAGGTCGCTCAGCAGATAGACAGCGGTATTGCCGATGTCTTCCTGGCTGACGTTCCTTCCAAGGGGAGCCCTTTCCCTTACCGTGTCGAGGATGGTATTGAAATTGCTTATTCCCCTTGCTGCCATGGTCTTGACCGGGCCTGCCGAGATCGCATTTATCCTGACCCCTTCCTTTCCGAGATCGGCGGCGAGATAATAAACGCTTGTTTCCAGGGCTGCTTTGGCTACTCCCATCACCTTGTAGTCCCTGAAGACCTTTTCGGAACCCATATAGGTAAGGGTAAGAATGCATCCTCCCTCGGGCATGATCTTCCTTGCTTCTGCTGAGAGTGCAATGAGGGAGAAAGCGCTGACTTCCAGGGCGTGGGCGAATCCTTCCCTGGAGGTATCTATGAAATCTCCTTTAAGGTCTTCCGCTTTTGCATGGGCAATGGCGTGAACCATGCCATGGAGTTCTCCATATTTATCCCGGATCTCCTCAAAGAGGTTTCTGATCCCGGTATCCGAGGTAATATCACAAACGTAGCTGGAGCAGGGGGAGTTGAGGGTTTCGGACAGTTTATGGATCTCTGCAGCTTCTCTCTCGGTCTGTCCTGTGAGGATTATATTCCCCCCGGCTTTATGCACAGCCTCGGCAATACCCCACGCGATGCTCCATTTGTTTCTGACACCCGTGATAAGAATATTTCTCTTCTTCAATAAAGAATCCATCAGGGATCATCCTTTCGATTCGTGGGTCCTTGTGCCTGAGTCTTAAGACTCATTAAAATACATTAATTTAGTTCTTGAAGCCTACTAGAAAGTAGCCAAAAGTCTCATTTTCGCAACATTATAACACTTTATAATAGAGAACAGATGAACATATGATTGTTCATCATGATATTATTAACTATAACATAGATCTTTTTCGCTGATCAGAGCTGATATGTTTCTGATGAGCTTGATGGTGAGAAAGGGCCTTTATTAAAAAGGCTATTTGTGATGATCGTCGTTTCATTTACATTGTTCCTGATTCGCCGATAACCGTAGCTTGTCTGTTCTTTCATTTAAAAACATGATCGAAACATTCTTATCCTTCTGATTTTCCTTTCATTGCTGACGGGGTCGTTCTGAGATCATTGTTTAATCGGCCTTCATTTCATTTTTCATGTTCTTTTCAACGAAATTTCCTGGTGCCATTGAAATAAGTAGCCTTGGGACATGGTGTTTCAGGCAAATTTTTCATTTTTCCGCTTAGATCACCTGCAGCAGAAGGGAGAGTGGTAACTTTTTCTACCATGGAGCGAAGCATGTGAGATAACTTGAGTAACATGGGATTTTCGATGCATTCACGATATTGCTGAAATGAAACGATAAAGGCAAAACCGTCAAAAGACGGCGACGCAAAGCCACGGGTCTAAAGTTTAAGACCATGACAGCCGGGCTGCCGAACCTATTGCTAATGTAGGGGAGGTATTTACGATGCGAATTAAATCAGGTGTTGTGACGATTCTAGCTCTTTGTTTACTACTTCTCTTCGCTTCCGCTTCAGTCGCGGAGATCCCTCCGGGATGGGAAAAGGTAGGTGATGGGGGACTGGTGGATGGTATTCCCACTCCTCCGTATACTGAAAAACCTGCAAGGAACAATTCCTATGCCTGGTCCATGGGGACTCTCCAGTGCAGTGACGACTTGTATCTCTATATCGGTGCTTATCGTAATTTCCCCCACGGGTCGTTTTTGGGCCCCATGTCTCCCTTCCCCATAGATTCTTCCCTCTTCGGGGACAGCATTCCGCCTGAAGAGACCTGGGATCTGGGGACTGTGGAGATCATGCGCAAGAACATCACCGATGACGGAGCATGGGAGGTAGTTCCATTAACCCCATATGTGGGGGCAGGAGACCTTTCCGGCAACCAGGGGTTCAGGAAGATGTACAGTTACAAGGATGTCCTTTATGCGGGAACCATGAACATGAAAATGGCATCCCAGGGGTGGGATGGGGTTCCCCGTCTGCTTGCTATAAGCAATTGCCTTGACGAGCCTGAGGATGTAACCCCACCGGTGGTCTCCGCTGATCTTGAGGAGAACAAGGCTTATTCCTACCGGGGAATGGTGGAGCATGATGGTGTTTTCTACGTGGCCTACGAGTATGGAGTCTTTGCCAGTGAAGGACCTCCTGACTGGAGCCGTCTCTCTGATGACGGCATTGAGGGATATATCACCGACCTGGTCTCTTTCCAGGGTAGTCTCTGGGCCGTGACCAGTGATGGCGAGGAAGGATGGAGGCTTTTCAGGTGGGAAGAGGCATCTATTATTGACTCTATAATAGATGATGACGACAGTGATTGCATCGAAGGTTCATGGATTGATGAAACCCCCGGCCTTAAACAGGCCGTCCACGTGGGTGCCAACGGTTTTGTCTACGATGACCATCTATATATCGGCACCCTGAACGGGGGGTTCCCTCTCTATGACGTGGATCTTTTGAATGCTGACATCACCCTTCTCCTCGAGAGGATGTTGAAGGTTTTCGTCCCGTCTTACCTTTACCGTTTCGATGGAGAGGAATGGGAAACAGTGATGGGTAACGGGATAGGCCTGAAGGGACCCGGTTTCGGTGTCCCCTCCAACGTGTATCTCTGGACTCAAGGGTTCCATGACGGGGATCTGTACATCTCCACTTTTGACTACAGGTCCATGTTTTATGCCATCGACTGGGAGGGCATCGAACTTTTCCCGACCGGCCAGAACGTCCTGGTGGATACATTGAAGACCCTCGTATCAACACATATCAAAACAATGTGCGAGATGGCAGGTATTGAACTTCCAGCTGTCCCCTCATTGAATGATATCGTCCATGCCTTCATTACCCATGGAACACCTGTGGGGTTCGACCTTTTCCGTTCAGAGGACGGGGTCAACTTCGAACCTGTCATGCAGGATGGTTTCGGTGATACCATGCAGTATGGTGGCCGTACCATGTTGACCACCCGGGAGAACTGCAAGGACATACTATGGCTTGGTACAGCCAATCCCGGCAATGGATGCCAGGTCTGGCGCTACGAGAAGATACCTCTTGCCACCGAGACCGAGGGATTCTTCCCTGATCCTGATGGTATCAGGTATACCGTCAGCGTCACCCCCTGCAGCGAGGAAGACAATGGAGAGGTGAGCGGGGATATAAGGGAAACCCTTGTGGATGTGGCTTCCCTTCTGGCAGGCCCGGCCACGGAGGATGACAGTGTCTTCTTCGAGCTGGAACTCCTAGCCTCCGAGGATATCTGTGCCGTTGAGATATGCGTATATCCTGATGAGGCTGATAACGACTGGCTGCCCGATACCCAGCCCAACCTCTGGTGGCATGATGGCGAAGAGTGGAACGAGCTGGCTGTTACCTGGACCGATCTTGGTGATGGTCAATGGAAAGCCTGTGTGGAGCTTCCCGAGGAAAGCTGGGGAGCGGTCTTCGGAGCCGCCCTGGACGATTCCATCTTCGAGAGTGACGGTATACCCGGTGGGGCAGATGACGACGATGACCATGATGGTGGCTCGGGTTGTAACATTGGTACCTTCGGACCCCTCATAATGCTGATTCTCATCCCCCTGGGGCTGCTCTGGGGCAAGATATCGTAATACGTGATCATTGAACTGCAAATAAAGCCGGGCCCAAGCCCGGCTTTATTTTTTCCAGGCCTTCGAGGGATTTATGAGATCTGTCCTTCATGATGAAAGATCACAAAGCCTCTATCAGATATTCCTTAGCCCTCAGGTGGACACCTTTTTCCTGAGCTTCAGGATCCTTTCGGGGATGGAAGGGTGAGAGGAGAACCACAGGGAATACAAGGGACTTGAAGGTATCCAGGAGAGGTCATTTGTTGCAAGGTCTGAAAGGGCCCTGCAGAAGGAAGAGGCTGATGTCCAGGTACCTGCCATCTCATCCGCCTCGTATTCGTATTTCCTGGAGAGCCAGCTGTGGAAAGGGGAGATCACCAGGTTCATGACTGTAGATACCATGTAGACGGTTATCAGGAGACGCAACAGGTGAGTCCCTTGAAGCCCGAAAAAAGGCCCCTTATTGTTCCATACCCATAAAAAGCCCAGGATGACAAGCATCAGGGCCTGTTCCATCAGCCCCACCGTCATCAGTTTAAGAGTATGTCCCTTACCCCAGTGGGTCAGTTCATGGGCCAGTACGGAAAGGATCTGTCCATGGTCCATTTTTTCAAAGAGGGTATCAAAAAGGATGATCTTTTTTGATGACCCCAGGCCTGCGACCATGGCATTTGCGTGTCCCGATCTCCTGCTCTCGTCAGCTGTAAAGATCCCTTGAACTTTCAGGCCTGTTTTTCCCACAAGGTCGTTTATTTCTTTTTTCAGAGGGCCTTCTTCTATGGGATCCATCCTGTAGAAAAGGGGTAGGATCACCAGCGGGAAAAGAAAAGAAACGGTTATGCCCAGGAGCGCGAGAAAAAGGAATATCAGGGGGATACCGTAGGGAAGCGAGATAAGCCAGTTGATCGTCCCCAGGGTCAGGGATATCAGGCAAAGGCCTATGGCAAAGGAGATGAACAGGTCTTTAAGGAAGGTTTTACGGTCTTTTCTGTTAAAACCGAACCGTTCTTCTATAACGAAAGTCACATACCACGAGAAGGGTATCCTGAACAGGGACAGGACAGTCACAGCTATGGCTCCGAAAAGAACCCCTTCCAGGAAAAGGTTCGGTGTCCCAAGGCTGACTCGTTGGCTTAATTCAGGAACTGTTCCTGTACTGAAAAGAAGGAAAAGAAGAAGCCCATTAACAAGGGACGTTAAGAGGGCGAATCTTCTGTGGGTCCTTTTGTAGTCAAGTTCACGACCCCAGTCATAACCGAAAGGAGCGTACCCGGAAAGATCGGAAATGATACTCTTCAGGTGGTGTTTTTCGTAAATCCCTTCATTGAGAAAAAAGAAAAGCTCCATCCCGGCATTCAGGAATATGAAGAAGTAAAACAGTTTTTCCATGGGCAAAAGGAGGACTCCTTTTTCGAAAATGTTCCTTCCCTGGTCGGTCCATGACGGCAGGAAAGGGAAAGAGCTCCGGATTAAAGGTGGTGATATTCCTCTACATCTATGTTCTTGGCCTCACATATGGTCCTTATACTGTCCTCTTCCTCGCATTTATAGCTGCATGCAAGTCCACAGCTTGCGGAGAGCTGCCGGGGAACAGGCACGATCTTTACTGCCAGGCCTTCTTTTCTGCAGGCCCGTTCGAACATGATGGCCATGCTGGTAACGTTGAATGTAGCGATGCATTTCATTTATGATTCCTCCATGAATGATCAGAGTCTGTGATTACTCCCGGTCCATAAGATCCTTAAGTGGACTGATCCAGTGTTTGATCACTTCCTCGGCCGCATGCTGTACTTCGTCTTTCATCGATTCCAGGCTGATCTCTATGCCTTTAGGGAACAGCAGGTCCCATTTTATCAGGGGAATATCCTTCCGGGTATGAAAACTCAATAAGGCTGTCTCCCAGAGTATCCCAGTTATCCTGTCATTGTAAATGTCCACCATGCTGTGGATCTGGGTGATCTGTTCTTTTAGCCTCTTTACCAGGAGAGGGGAAAGAATATTCCCTTCCGAAAAAAGGTGCCTCGAGATCTTTGAAAGGGCTATCTTTTCAGCGATGACCTGAACTGCCAACCCTTCCAGATCTTCTCTGAGCTTCGAGATCATCCCGGCCATGGACGAAGGTGTTATCATGAGATCCTGTCCTGTCTCGGTCATGAGTTCTTCTGCTGAGGAAGAGGTGAGCTGTCTCTTTCTCAACAAACCCAGGATACGGCGTCGGGTTAACTGATCCCTGATATTGAACGGTTTGTCATGGTTATACAGGTCCCTCTCAGGATCAGTACATTCCAGGGGCATGACCGGTATTCCATAAAGGCAGGTTTCCCCTTCCCCGGAGTCCCTGGATCTCACCCATTCATTCCATGTCCTGGTCTTGAAACCTTCACAGATCGAGTAGGGCAGATCCCATCTCTTCTTATCCCACTGGAGGTATTTTTCAAGGAGGATATGTCTCCTGCCCCTGATAATACAGCTTTTCCAGGGATATTCATCGATCTCCCGGATCAGGTCTTCAAGGTCCTTGAGAAGTTCAGAAATACGGGAAGGGTCCTTCTCTTCCAGGATCCTGCCCTCATCATCCTGGTTCAACATCACGGGAAAAGCCAGGGGGTGGAGGTCAGGTGATACCTGTATCCAGTATCCCTTTTTTTCAAGCATGCCGAACCATTCCAGGATAGCCACTATTTCCGCATCTATCCATATGCCATCCACCAGGGGGATCTTTCTCAGGTATCTGAAGGGGAACTCGGGAATAGAAATAAATTTGCCTTTGGATATTTCCCCTTCTTCCATAAGCTCAAGGATACCTCTATTCAGCTGTTTAAGGTTTTTTTCGATCTCCCTGTCCTGAATGTTTGAAAAACCATGGGAAAAATCCTGGCCCTGAAGGTAACGCTCCAGGTCTTTCCCGGAAAAAGCCGAGGTATAAATGGATGTCCTGTTTTTGAAAAGGTCCTGTGCCGTGAAATACTGGAGCATCTTTCCCGGAGGTTTCTGTCCTGCAGAGGAGGGAAGCCTTTCCCCTCCTGTCCTTTTCAGGTATTCCAGGACCCAGGCCAGTATTTCTCCTGATCCCTCGGGTTGTGTAACATGTTCATTAGAAAGGTACTCAAAAAGGCCCATATCTCCATGAACGGGATAGGGGAGGCAGGTTACGGAATTTACAAGATCGGAAATATCCCGGTTAAGTTCCTCCATTTCCATTATCCGATCGATCCTTTCGGAAAGGAGCTCCATCATTATGCTGTCTTTCGCCGATCTTGTATCCAGAGCCAGGCTAAGCCCTTCAAGGAGATGCCCAAGTCGAAGGCAGATTGGTTCAAGGTCTTCCATCTGCCGGTGAAGGAATCCCCTTTTTTTCTTGTGGCTCTCCCTTTTTAATTCTTCCAGGAGATATTCGTGTATGGAATCCTGGAAATGTTCCCTGTATTCAGGAGTCAGGACATAATTGATCCCCTCCATCAGGGGCGCTTCCTTAATGTAATTGTCCTCGAACCACTTAAGTACCGATACTTTGGCTGTTTCAGGTATTCCTAAGGAAGCAAGCTGTTCCGGAATGATACCGTGAGGATGCATTATTCGATCCTTCTCCTTTCTTACAGCTTCTCTGGCTGACCTGGGAAATTCATTCCCCTGACCGGTTTCGTGACATTCCTCACAGGCCGGGCACTAAAAAACCATAGACCTTATTTGAGATCCTTGTGTATCTCTTCATATAATTTCACCAGGGGTATCTGTTTTTCCCTGGAGATCTTTTTCAGATCCTCGTACTCAGGGGCTTCTTTGATCTTTTCCCCTCCCCACCAGGCTTCTTTGATAACTATCCTTCCAAAACGGGTCTCCAGGGTACGGAACTTTGGTTCCAGTTTGAACTTGTTGACCTCATATATCCGAAGACCCAGAGTGGTGGTCTCTTTTAGGAGTATGTTCATCAGGTCATGGAGATCCTCTTCGGAACACAGGCAGCTTATCTTTATGGCAGGCCTGCCTTTTTTCATTGTGATGGATGTAAGCCAGGCATCCATGGCCCCCTTGCTGAAAAGGGATTCCATAACAGTATCGTAGACCTGAGGGTTCATATCATCGATATTCGTTTCGATGATCAGGGCGTTCTCGGTGGAGGGAAGATCTGGCCCGGTTTTCTCTGAATATTCAAGGAGGACCGCTCTCAGAAGATTTGGAAGCCCCGGGGTCTCCTTTGTACCAAGACCATATCCCTGGGAATGGATAAAGCCTTCGGGCAGGGATGAAAAATCCTCAGTCATGGACCTCAGGAGCAATGCCCCTGTCGGGGTTGTCCTTTCGATCATTTCCGGTGTAGAGAAGACAGGGATTCCCTGAAGAAGTTCCAAGGTGGCAGGGGCAGGAACGGGGAGTGATCCGTGAGCACATTCCACCATCCCGGAACCTGTGTTCACGGGAGAGGCTATTATTCTGTCAGGTTTGAGCATCTCTAAAAGAATAAAAGCTCCTACTATATCGACAATTGAATCAACTGCTCCCACTTCATGAAAATGTATTTCATCGGGGTTCTTGTCGTGGACCTTACCTTCGGCTTCGGCCAATATTCTGAATGCCTGGAGGGATGATTTCCGGACAAATTCGGAAAGGCCGCTTCCTGAGATAATTCCGGTGATATCCCTTAATCTCCTGTGAGGATGGCCCTCTTCACTGATCACAGTGACCTTGGTCCCCGAAATGTGGTTCCTCGAGCTTCTTTCGATCAATACAGAATATCCCGGAAGGGGGATCTTGCTCAGTTCCCTTTTCCAGGCCTCGGCGTCCATTCCCAGATCAAGCATGGCACCGAGGAACATATCCCCGCTTATTCCTGCAAAACAGTCAAGATAAAGGATCTTCATGAGTTTCCTCCCTGTCGTCTTTTCTTATTCATATCTAACCATTCCCGCCCCGATCTGTATCCTTCAAGATCGAGGTTGATCCTCTCAAAGCCGAGTTGTTTCAGGATCAGTATATACTCATTTCTTTTATTGAAAGCCTCTTCAAGTTCATCTGGCATGACCTCGATTGATGCCATCTTGTGAAATACCCTTACCCTGACCCTACTGAGGCCCGTTCTCAGAAGGGCCGTTTCTGCTTCATGGGTTTTTCTCGCCTGTTCCTCATCAAGAGCATAATTCCATGGGAATCTTGTTGCGAGGCATGCGGTCGAAGGACGCCCTTTCCAGTCCAGTTCCAGTTCTCCGGCCAGTGCCCATATCTCTTCTTTTCTCAATTTCCCTTCAGCTAAAGGTGAAAAGATCCTGGAGGCATATTTTTCCAGGACCCTGTTGCCCAGCCTTGAAGGGTCCTCCAGGTCATCCAGGTTGGTGCCATCAAGGATGGTCTCGATCTGTCTCGAGTCTGCTATGGAGATAAGTTCCCTGATCCTCGCTTCCTTGCAGATCTCGCATCTCGATCTTTCATTGCCCAGGACCTTTCCCTCCGAGAGTTCGGGACCCCTGATCACCATGTGCTCGACCCCGAGGACTGTACACAACCTTCTTGCCTCATGGATCTCATCCCAGGGATTGAGCCAGGAGTCGAAGGTCACCGCAAGCACCTTACCTTCTTTCAGCAGCCGCCTTGCCAGGGCAAGGACCACCGCGCTGTCCAGACCCCCCGACAAGGACACTATACATGAAGCAAGTTTTTCAATACGGGATATTACACCCTCATCAATAGACCGGGCCAGCTTGTCTCTCAATAACAGCACCTCTTCATACCGGCAAAGAATAAGCGAACTGGTCCGTGGTTATCAATAGGACCATCACACCTGGATTTCATTTTATCAGCATGTACTTAAAATAGAAGATAAAAAGCATTCCTATTGAATGAGAGGAGTATATTTCAGATCCGGAAAAAAGCTGATCTTCGCGCCTGGCGAAGATCAGCCGGGAAATGGGAGAGATCCTTTTAGAAGACCTTGAGTGGAAGCTCGGTGGAGCAGGTCTCGTTCTTTGTATTGTCCATGGCAGTGAATTTGAGCTTGTAAGGTCCTGATTTCCATTTTGAAAGATCGATGACAACTTTGAAAGAGAGGTCCTGTTGAGGGCTTTTAAGTTGTTTCTGCAGTGAGAATACCTTGTCACTTGTTGCTATTATCCTGTCTTCGCCATCGAGAACATCAAGCCTTACAAAAAGGTCGATCAGGTATTCCTCGTCCGCCTTTCTTGTGGAGAAGTTCTCGAGTTCCATATAGACCCAGGTCTTGCTCCCACTGATGAAATGATCATCTTCTTCCCTGGTGTATATCCCGAACCCTTCAGCGTTCTGCACGAAAAGGGTTTTTCTTATGCTGAGGCCACCGTTTTCAGAATAAGAAGGTCCTGCGGAACCCGCTATGATAACCAGTAAAACAGCAAGGAAGATCCATGTTCCAAGGTGCCAGTTCTTCAATATCAATACCCCCTCCTGCGTTGATACACAGAAATGAATCCTTAGGTTATGATGTTATCATAGTGAGGCAAAGCTATCCAGATACTTCATATCTGGAATGGAAGAACTATCCGGAATTGGGCGGTGAGATCTTTGACCTGGCATGCTTATTTTGATGGGGCCTCCCGGGGAAATCCCGGTCCTGCCTGTGCGGCCTGCGTGATCTTCAACGAAAAGAGAGAGGTGATCTGGGAGCGCTCCGAATTCCTTGGTGAAAAAACGAATAATGAGGCGGAATATGCGGCTCTCATTCTTCTGCTGGAGGAGATCAGGAAACGCAGACCTTCACGGGTATATGTCCATGGAGACAGCAGATTGGTGATAAATCAGGTTTCAGGCCTCTGGAAGGTGAATAAACCCCATCTTATGGAGCTCCTTGAAAAGATCAGGAAACTGGCCGAAGGAATGACCCTTTCCTTTAGCTGGGTTCCCCGGTCAGAGAACGGTCATGCCGACAGTCTCTGTAATCGGGAACTGGACAGCAGGGGATCCAGGCAGGGCACAAGCTTTGAGATGTCCCGACTCGAGAGGGTAACGGAAAGTATCTATATTGCCCATGGGACTGAAGATTATGCTGTGGATCTGGCTCACGGAATATGCACATGCCCTGCTTTCAGGAGAAACGGTGATTGCAAGCATATAAAGGCTGCCAGGCAAAAGGCGGGCCACCAGGGTAGAGATGCATAGGTCCTGAAACTGTTCTTTGCCGAAGGCGGCATGTCGGAAAAGATGTTATTATAACTCCTGCCTTGAAAATAAGAGAAAAGGAGAGTTGAAAAATGAAGGAGAACAACACCAGGGTATCAAAAGAGTCTCATCTTTTTGAGGTTATGAATGATGATGAACTTTCAATTTTCATGATAGACCTCCCTCTTTCCTTGCCTGGATTCGAGCATCAGATCACCTCATGGCTATTGACAGACAAGGTCCTGAACAGAAATTTCCTGATCGATGTCGGGCCTGCGGCAGTGAACCCCACCCTTGAAAAAGCCCTTGGGGAGGCGGGTATTTCCAGCCTTGATTTCATTCTACTCACCCATATCCATCTTGATCATGCGGGAGGGATAGGTCATCTTCTCAAGACTTATCCCCATGCCAGGGTCGTGGTACCTTACAAAGGAAAAAAACACCTCATCGATCCGGAGAGGTTGTGGCAGGGCAGTATAAGGACCCTGGGTGAAATGGTCTTTTCTTTTGGAGAGATCCTTGCCATCAGTGAAGAGGATTTCGCAACAGAGCCGGTCTTTCCTGAACACCTGAGGATCCTCGAAACACCAGGCCATGCATCCCATCATCAGTCCTTTCTGTATGAACGGGGAGGACACAGGGTACTCTTTCCGGGAGAAGCTGCAGGAGTTATCCTGTCTGAACATATGTTACCCCGATGGACCAGAGGAACTGCCACTCCGAAGGATATCAAAAGTCCAGTAGAAGAAGTGCCCGATGTGGTCTACATGTATCCCGCTTCTCCCCCGGTATTCGATCTGGATATAGCCAGGGGATCCCTTTCGAAGTTAAGGGAACTTGAAAGCGACCTTATCTGTTACAGCCACTATGGTTTTTCCCGTTATTCACGAGCGCTTATGGAGCTGTACTCGGAACAGCTTGAGCTCTGGGCATCAGTGGTCAGGGGCATGCTGATGAGCTATCCCGATCATGACGACGAGGATATCATTGAAAGATCTCTCCGGGCCCTTCTTGCCAGTGACAGGTTCCTGTATTGCTATGATATGTTCGATGCCGATGTGAAAAGTAAGGAACATTTCTTCCTTGTGAACAGCCTGCAGGGCTTTTTAGGCTTTTTCAGACCTTCACAAAAGTGATCCTTCGGGCCTGTCCTTTTTCATGAGCAGGAATGCTTTTCTCCCTGTCCTTTTCGTAAACTTTTTTGTCCAGGCCTTCATTGCGGTATTCTTTCTTTTCCCCGCTGCATTACAGGGCCAGGGGTTTCCCCTTTCTCAGATAGGGTGGTTGATGAGTTCCTTCAGCATGGTATCCACAGTGGTTCGCCTTATGGGAGGAGCTGTATCCGAGAAAGTGGGTGTCAGGAAAACTCTCCTGGTGTCCTCCCTGCTTCTCATTATTACTTCTCTCCCCCTTGCATGGACAAGTACCTTTCCGTGGATCCTCCTCCTGAGGATCATCATGGGGATCTTCTTCAGTGTCGCCATGGTATCTGTTTCCTCCTACCAGGCCATGATCATACCTCTTGAGAAACGGGGCAGTGCCTATGCCTGGATAGGGGCAGCCTATGCTCTGCCGCAATTAACGGTCTTTCCCCTTGGTGACCTGTTCCTCTCCGGGGGAGGGTATGTTCCCTATGTGCTTCTCGCTCCCCTGATGGCATTTTTCTGCCTTGCCTGCTCTTTCATGCTTCCTTCTACGGGGGAACAGAAGAGTACCTCCCGGAGGAATGGCAGGGAAACCCCTTCCTGGGGAAAATGGGGTG
>JAFGMB010000188.1 GCA_016927765.1 Synergistales bacterium | reverse complement strand
CTGACTTGGCTCGCTTTCTCTATACATCCTGCCTATTTAACTGTCATGGTTCATCCTGTTAATATATTAACAGGTCGCTCCCTATTTTCAGGGTGCTCGGTAATAATACTAAGGTTCAAGCCGAATGTCAACACTTCCCCACGATATTTATAAAAGAAGCTATATTTACTGCCGGTCATTATAACCTTACAAAAAAAGAGGCTGCCTCATTTATGTTTCAGATAGCCCTTTATTTCTCAGGAATACCGCTATGTATAGCAGGTTTGCCTACATCAGGAATATTAATGATAAAGATTGTATATCTTATTCTTTCTGAACCTCTCGTGATTTAACGGTATCAGTTATCATCAATATCCAGTTCCAGGACTCCTTCTTCTATTTCAAGTCCTTCTTCAGAGGTGACCCTGGAAATCTGGTCTTCTTCCTGATCTCCTGCCGGCAGGACAAAAGCCATATCACCCGAAACCTTCTCCATAACATCCCGGGTTATCTCTTCAAGCAGATCAGGATGTCCTTCCAGGTATGTGGCCACTGTTTCCTTGCCCTGACCGAGAGTCTCGCCCTTGTAGGCGATCCAGGATCCCCTTCTTTTCATTACCCCCATATCCATGGCCATATCCACAACAGCTATTCCACGGGGTACACCTTTTCCGTAGATCAGTGAGGCATGGGCAGTCTTGAAAGGAGGCGCCTGTTTATTCTTCACTACCTTTATCCATAGTTCATGTCCAAGGTTCTCATCACTTTTAGTGATACTTTTGCCTCTTTTTACTTCGATTCTGACGGAACTGTAGAATTTTAATGCTCGTCCTCCTGTAGTTGTTTCCTGGGGGCCAGGGGAATAACCGGTACTGATCTTTGCTCGAAGCTGATTAATGAAGATCACAACACACTTGCTCTTTGAAATAGCTGACGTGAGCCTCCTAAGGGCATAGGACATCAGCCTGGCCTGCAGGCCAACCTGGCTTTCACCTATCTTTCCATCGATCTCCGCCTGAGGGGTCAAGGCAGCTACGGAATCAATGACAACGATATCTACAGCACTACTCCTGACAAGGGTATCCAGGACATACAAAGCCTGTTCGCCACTGTCCGGCTGGGCTACATAAAGAGACTGAATATCCACTCCGATGGAAGCGGCGAGCCTTGGATCCAGAGCATGTTCAGCATCTATAAAGGCTGCAACTCCTCCTTTTTTCTGGGATTCCGCTATAGCATGAAGTGCAAGGGTGGTCTTTCCCGAGCCTTCGGGGCCAAAGATCTCAACTATCCTTCCCCTGGGGAGTCCACCGATTCCCAGGGCCGTATCAAGAGGGAGAATTCCGGTGGAGATCACATCAACCGTGGTTTTCATTGGATCTCCCAATCTCATTATCGAACCGTCTCCGAATTTACTTCGAATATCTTCAATGGCCTGTTCAAGAATGTCTTCCCTTGTTTTGGGATTCTTCGATTTTGCCATTATTAAAACCCTCCTATAAAAATGATATTTATGGGTTAGCTGTTCCCTTTTTCAACTCATCAATTCATAGGTGTTCATGGAAGAGTAAACCGGGCCTCCTGGTGTAAGTTGGCTCCTCATGAAGATCAGACTTGTGATATCACAACTTCCGAAGGAGAAAACATCTTCATTGATGCTCCTGATGAAAGGAAGAGGAAGCATCCTGTCCTTTCTGAATCTTGCAAGAGTAAGATGGGGATGGAAAGGTCGGTTTTCCCTGGGTAAACCGATCTTCGAGCATTCATCTTCTATAATGGCCTGGAGCTTAATTATCTCTTCCATCCCTTCTTCCAGTCCTATCCACATCACCCTGGGGTTCCGGAGGTTCGGGAACATCCCTATTCCTGCAAGGGACATTCTGAAAGGTTTCTGGCCACGTTCACTTAAGGCCTGACCTGTTTGCAGGGATAAAGTCCGCTGTTGCTCGCTGGTGATCTCCCCGCAGAATTTCAAAGTGATGTGAAGTCCGGCCCAGCTGACCCACTTGAGGTGAGGGGCATTTTTTCTGTTCAGAGAGATCCATTCCTTAATTTTATCCTTTACCAGAAGGTCAGGCTCGATACAAAAGAAACACCTGATCATATCCAAGAATCATCACCCTTTATACATCTCCAGAGAATTTCAACCCCTTTGAAAAGGGCTCTCTTCCGTATCATCTCCCTGGTACCTGAAAAAAGAAATTCTTCAGCCCGTGCTTTTCCGGAAGAACATACCCCGATCCATACTGTCCCTACAGGCTTGTCACGGCTTCCCCCATCGGGGCCGGCTATACCCGTGACAGAAAGTGAATAATCAGTGAGGAATCTTTCTCTGGCTCCCTGGGCCATAGCGAGGGCACACTCTTCACTGACAGCTCCATGAACGGATATCACCTCTTGAGGAACATTGAGAATGGAATTTTTTGACTCATTGCTGTAACAAACGGCACTTCCCCTGAAAACTGCCGATACTCCAGCAATATCTGTAAGAGTCGCTCCAAGGAGACCTCCTGTACATGATTCCGCAAAAGAGAACGTATTGAAGGATCTGAGAGCCTCAGAAAACAGAGCTTCCGGGAGAGAAAGGATGCCATGAGGAAGAACATCTTCGGCAAGATCTGTCCTTATCTTCGTTTCAGCTGTCCTGACAGTGTTTTCCTCTCCTCTCAGCACTATTTCAATGAGATTAACAGAAGGAAGGATAGAGATATGCAGGTCCCTGTTTGAAGTAAACTGCTCCAATTTGTCCTTTAAAATACTTTCCGCCCAACCTGTTACGTGTATCCTGGTCCAGTAACCCTGATGGACCAGGGTGGATAATATTTCCTTTTCAGCCATAGCCATGTATTCCGAAGGAATACCCGGAAAAGCGAAAACCCTTGTACCCTTTTTCCTGAAAAAAATACCTAATCCGGAACCTTCGGGGTTATACAAAGACACCGCATCCAGG
>JAFGMB010000025.1 GCA_016927765.1 Synergistales bacterium | reverse complement strand
ATAAACACCCGGTTGGCTCTGGAATTCAGAAACCGGAAAGCTTTGAGGAAATGATTTTCATTGCCGAGACCCTTGCAGGGTCCCTGGATTACCTGAGGGTAGACTTTTTATCCATGGAGAACCAGTTTTTCGTGGGTGAGCTCACTCTCTACCCAAATTCTGGTTTTAACCGCTTCTACCCAGCTGATATGGATATACAGATTGGTCGGCTCTGGAACCTGGATACCACATATGCTCGCGATTTCAGGCCCTTGTTGTACTGGATTCAAGATGCATGAAGATCTAAAAAAGCGATATAGTGGAGGTGCCTGATAACAGCAGTCTCAACCGGATCCCTGCATATCCATTAGGAAACTGCGTGATCTTTCGGTCAGAAGCCTGATAGGACAGCCTTCTGTTGTGCCATCCACTCTCAGAATTCTATTCAATATATTCTTTAACTATCGCTCTACAAGGAGTCCCCTCCACTCCCCTGATCTTTAACGGATAGGCTTCAAGAAAAACCTCATGCTTCCTGATACTTTGCAGATTCACGAGGCATTCAAGGATAAGTATTCCCTGGCTGCACAGGTACACATTCACTTCATAATTTTCGGTGACCCTTGATTCCAGACCAATAGAATCGATGCCTATCATCCTGATACATTTTTCCTCACAGAGATATCTGGCGGCTTCCAGGGAAATGCCGGGACGGGATCTGTTGTCGATCTTTTCGGCTTTTATAAGTTCTTCCATGTGTCCGGTGCGGAGTATCAATATCTTATCCTTGAGATCGACATCTTTCAGTAGCCCTCTCATCTCTTCCAGGGTTACGTCAGATCCACGTTTCTTAATATCCAGGATATAAGCAACACCTTCAAAACGGTTCAATGGATGATCATTGATCCTGCTTCCATTTTCCATAAAATAGTGCGCACCCTGCACATGGGTGCCACTTTGTGAACATAGTTCGATGTCGTAAACAAACTCCCGGTTTTCTCCGGCCACTCTATTGAAGGGTCCCGATACTTTCACAGGGGGATTCCCCGGAAAATCAAAAGCATCCATCCACATGGAAACATCGATGATCCTGTAATCGGACATAATTAGCCTCTTCTTTCATAGCATCGTTCAGGTCTGATGGGCCATCCACTCCATCTCTTTTCAAGCCCTTTGGAAAGCTTAACACAGGTAATTTTTCAGTACCTTGATGTTGGCATCATAACCGGATATAAAAATAGATCAAGGAGACTGGCCTGGCGAATTTTCCTGTACTTAAGGTAATTCTTTGTCCCAGGATGTGACCAGGTATCTTCTGGATTTTAACACCTGTGACCGCTTGCACAGTACTCTCCATGCAATACATGAAAAAAGCCAGGCCCTTCTATGGACCTGGCTTTCTGACATTCAATCGGATGTTGCTTTTCGTTTAAGTTCCTGCCTTACTACTTTCTCTTTGCGAGGAACACGAGGGGAAGGAACAAAATGAATCCAATAGGCGGCAATGCGGAGATGCTGCAGCCGCTGCTGCTCCCGATAATATCATCGTCATCGTCATCGCCAGTACCGGAACTATATTCATAGGCTCCCATATCCACTGCGTCCCCATAGATCCTTGCATTGCCATCCAGGTCGGACTCCGGCAGGGATGGTGCGTTATTGTCTCCCATGTCTATCACCGGCGAAGCCCCCTGAAGGCGATAATCCGTTGGAGACACGAACAATGGGTCTTCGTTAATGTTGGCGGTTTCCAGAATGTCAGTGTCCTCAGACAGGTCATGGGAAATGACGGAGAGATCGTTATTGGAAATATTAAACGAATAACTGTTTATCTTCCGTTCGTCTTTGAGATACACATCAGCACCAGCATCAGCACTGTTACCCCAGATAATATTGTTATAGAAGGAATAGGCAGTATCGGGATCTCCGCAGCGAACATAAACACCGCCGCCATAATTATCCCCGGAAACTACATTGCCGGTGATCGTGTTATTGATTATGTCAGCAGAGGTCAGTTTTTCCGGAGAATAGGAATCTGAAGATAAGTAAAATCCCGCACCCTCCCTGGTAGAACTATTATGAGAGAAAAGACAGTTCTGAACTAAAACGAAACCATTCTCGCAGGACAGGTATGCCCCTCCCCCACGGGTTTCTGCCATATTATTGTCAAACCTGCTATTGGTGATCAGAACACCTTCACCATGGCTTGAGACCCAGAGGGCTCCAGCTTCGTAACCGTATGTCCTGTTGCCTGTAAAATCACAGGAATCTACCTCGATAAAACCTGTACTTCCTGATATGAGGAGGTATGCTGCCCCCGTGTTGCGGTAAGATTCGTTATTGGAGAATACGTTATCGTACAAAGATATACTTCCTTCTGTGATACCCACATCCAGGGCCCCTGATGAATCATCCCCCTTGTTACTGTTAAAAACGGTACCTGTTATAGTGACATCTCCTGCTCCGACCCTGATGTATGCAGCCCCTCCACGATTTTCGGAGGTATTATCATAAAAAGCACATTGCTTCAACTCGATTTTTCCTGATGAAATTCCTGCCTCCAGGGCCCCTCCGGAGTTTCCCGAATAACCTTCCTGAAATGTTATTCCCTGGATAGTTATCCCTTCCATATCACCTGCATCTATCAGAAGGATCCGAAGTCCTTCGCCATCCAGGACCACATTCCCCTGTCCCACAATAGTAAGGCTGGAATTATCTGTTTGCTGAAAGCCAAAAGATCCCCCATCAACATCACTGGCCTTATATGTACCTGCCAGAAGAGTTATTGTATCGTCTTCGGAATTCGATCCCGCTGTATCAAGGGCATCCTGGAAACCATCCGCAGTAGAAACCGTCAACTCGGCTGCATAACCGTAACCGGAACAGATCAACATAAACATCACCGCGAAAAGGACAAAGAAGCTTTTTTTCACTGATATCTCTCCCTTCAATTCAAGTTCGAAGTCATTGATCGTTATCGCAGATCTTACATGCCACGAAATGATACCGTTACCGTTCAACTGGAATTTCAGCCAACTTCAGAGAATAGAATACCCGAATAGGATCTAACCATGCAGGCATATACAGAACGACAGGATCAGGGTGGGAAATCATGTTTTCTGACAGGCCTTACACTCCTTTTGAGAAAACAGAAGGATCAACCGGGAAACCCTGAACCTGAACAAGCATACCTTGATGGACCATTCAGGATAATAACATGAATGATCAGGGTATTCATTATAGTGAAAAGGATATTTATAGGACAGTCTCTTTAAGCTGATCCATTCCTTTTCTGGAGCTTGTTATCCTGCGCTCAAAAGCGGCCTTTCGTTGATGCATAAAAAAGCAGCCAACAGAACGGCAGCCTCTTTGCAGGGCATGGAAAAAGCCAAGCCCTGAATGGACTTGGCTGTATAAAGAACATAAAGAGGAACCTGGATCCAGGCCCTTTTGAAAAGGTTATTGTTCCTTGGAATATCTAACGTTTCCTGCTGAGAAGGAACAGGGATGCCAGAAGCATGATAAAGTAAGGTGAGAGGGCACTTGTGTTACATCCACCTCCCGCTTGTGCTCGAACAGCAGAAAGCTAGACTTCTCCGGCAGCTCCTTGCTCGCCTCGATGAAACAACCTTCCTTCTACATTACTCTGCCTCAATGGGAACCGCAGTACCTCTTACCACAATTCCTCCTGTAGCAGGTATTTCCACTGTCAATCGGCTCGGACGGCCCATCGCTTCCCCTTGACGGATTAAAATGGTGGCGGGCACAGTAATAAGTTTGGCTTCCCGTAGATAACCCCCAAGCGCAGCTGCCGCCGCACCTGTGGCTGGGTCTTCCACAACCCCACCAACTGGAAATGGGTTGCGAGAGTGAAATACATCCGTACTCTCACGCCACACCAATTGTAGTGTAGTAAGGCCTTCTCGAAGCATAAGAGCCTTCAGTCTCTCAAAGTCATAATTTAAATTGGCCAGTCGATGCGGATCATTGATGGCCAATACCAAATGCCATGCCCCGGCGTAAGCTCTGGCTGGAGGAATTGAGCCATCTAAATCACTGGATTGCCAGCCAATCGCGGAGAGCGCTTCGTTTACAAGATCATCGGAAACACCTCTGTACTTTGGCTCCACTGAAGTCAACGAAGCTTCACGTACCCCGCCTTTGGACTGAACTGTGATGGAGACCTCCCCCACAGCAGTTGCTAATCGATATGTGCCGTTCCCTTCGGTCTCGCCGAGCACTACACCTGTCGCAATAGTTGCGTGACCACAAAAGGGCACCTCCATCTCTGGACTGTAGTAACGGATCGTTCGGTTCTGTCCTTTAGTCGGTGTCACAAAAGCAGTTTCGGAGTAGCCGACTTCAGCCGCAATTCGCTGCATAACATCT
>JAFGMB010000024.1 GCA_016927765.1 Synergistales bacterium | reverse complement strand
GATACTCTGGCATATCGGAGAAGGTATAAAAAGATTCACCCAGATCAACAGGGAGATCCCTTCCATAACAAAGAAAATGCTCTCCCAGCAGCTTAAGGAACTTGGTGAAGACGGCATGCTGACAAGGAAGGTCTATGCCGAGGTCCCTCCAAAGGTGGAATATTCTCTCACAGAAAAGGGGAAAAGCATTCTTCCCCTCCTGAATGAAATGTGTGAATGGGGGAAAACCCACCTTTAAACGAAAAGAACCGACCTCTTTGACTTTTTGCAAGGAATAGCGAACAATTTAATAAACTCGGGAATATCCACTTAAAACAAAGGAGGTAACTCCATGAACCATTCTATCAAAGTGACACACCATAC
This sequence comes from Synergistales bacterium, assembly GCA_016927765.1. Lineage (GTDB taxonomy): Bacteria > Synergistota > Synergistia > Synergistales > JAFGMB01 > JAFGMB01. Next base: position 4,834 of record JAFGMB010000024.1, on the reverse strand, counting down.
CTATTGGCTTGGAGCCAACGATCATCAGACGGATCTTTTTGAATCCCTCTGGCCCCTGCCCAAAGGAGTAACCTATAACTGTTATCTTATCGATGACGAGAAAACAGCCCTTATCGATACCGTAAAAGGGCCTTTTCTAACACAGCTTGTGGAGAAACTTAAAGGACTACTGGGCGAAAGGCCCCTGGATTATCTTGTGGTCAACCATATGGAACCAGACCATTCCGGCGCGATAAAACTCCTGCGCTGCGTTTATCCTCAACTGAAGATCATAGGTAATGTCCAGACAAAGGGAATGCTGGAAAATTTCTATGCCCTCACCGAGAACATCCAGATAGTTAAAGATGGAGATACCCTGGACCTCGGAAAACACACACTCTCCTTCCACCTGGTCCCGATGGTGCACTGGCCAGAAACCATGGTCACCTATGACCATTCGACAAAAACCCTATTTTCATGTGATGCCTTTGGAGGTTTCGGCAGCCTTGACGGTGGTCTCTTCGATGATGAATTGGATATGCAGTATTACGAGGACGAGGTCTTGAGATATTTTTCGAATATAGTGGGTCGCTACAGCCCCCAGGTCCAGAAAGCCATAGAAAAGCTTAAGGGGCTTGATATCTCCATTGTGGCCCCATCTCATGGCCCCATCCACAGGAAGAACCCCGGAAGGATCATCACCCTTTATGACCGCTGGAGCAGGAACGAAACAGAATGCGGTGCCGTTATCGTCTTCGGGTCCATGTACGGGAACACCCAGAAAATGGCTGAGACGGTAGCAAGGGCAATGGCTGAAGAGGGCATCGAAAAGATGGCATACCATGATATTTCAAGAAGCCATGTTTCCTATGTGGTCAAAGACATATGGAAATATAAGGGACTGATCCTCGCAAGCTGTACCTATAACACCACATTGTTCCCCCCCATGGCCGACCTGATAATGCACCTGAAAAACAAGATGATGAAAGGGCGTATGGTGGGGATCCTCGGTTCCTACAGCTGGAGCAAAGGTGCCCTCGCGGAATTGCAGAATTTCGCTGATTCCGGTGATTGGGAACTTGTCCAGCCGACGGTGGAAGTCAAATCCGCACCTTTTGAGGAAGATCTTGAGAAATGCATGGAACTTGGAAGGAAGATGGCGCAAAAGATGAAGATGTGCTATGTGCCCGGTATGAAATGATCCTTGCAAGCTATAAAGATAAATCGAAATAAAAATTATGAAGGAAATCCAGAATTCAGATGTAGCGTCCTGACATTCTAGCACCCGTCGAAGAAGCGTGAGCTGCCCTGGAGATACCTCAGGCAAAAGTGCCCGTCATCATAATGATCCTTAAGGGGACGGGCACTTTTCATTTTATTCAAACCACCGTGACAACAGAATAATGTAAAATAATGAACCTTCTTAAGGAAACCCCTGGAAAGATCCACTGAGCCCATATTATCTTATTGGTCCCGAAGATCCTCCATCATCAGCATGACCTTCCTGGCTATCTCCAGATCAATGGGATAGGTGATCTTTATCCCTGGCTCTTCAATGAATACAGCATCGATCTCAAAACCACCATGAGTTACAAGTTGTGCAAGAGACTGAAATTCAAGCCTTTTCTCAAAAGCCCTGCTGAACGAAAACTTCAATACTTCATGGGAATAGGCCTGGGGAGTTTGAGAAAGACAGCAATCCTCTTTTCTTAAATATTCACGTATCTTTCCATCCTTACAACAACCCACTGGGACATTGATCTTCGTAACTGCAGATGCCGCACCTTTTTCCACGCCTTTTTCAAGGACCTGCCCAAAAACAGCCCTGGTAACAAAAGGCCAGGATACATCATGTACAAGGATCATATCTTCAGTGGTTTTCTCGAAGAGTTTATAAACCGTTTTCTGGCGGGTATCCCCACCAGAATGAACATCTGCCCTGTTTCCTGCAATTTGGCTGAAAATCGGCAAATACTCCTCCGGAGCCCCGATGATTATCCTGTCAACCAGACCCTCTACATTTTCCAGAATCCTTTCGAGAATAGTTCTGCCACCAAGTTCAAGCAAAGCCTTGGGTCCCATACCCAATCTTAAACCTGAACCAGCTGCTGGTATCAAGGCTACAGTAGATATTCTCCTGCAAGAGAATGACATAGGGGAGTTCCTCCCTTGTGAGATGTATCTTTCAGTTAAGAGCCCTTCGTAAAAAGATGAAATAAAAAAACCGTATTGCCGGTAATAGCCTTAGTTGCTGCCGATCATTATCAGGGACGGAAGATCACGGTCCACCTTCAAGAACAGGCGGCGCGCCTTTAAATCAGGCTATTCCCCATAGACCTGATCAGGTCGATCACTTTCCGGCTGTAGGTCCATTCATTATCGTACCAGAGAAGTAATTTCAGATGTCTTTTGTCGTGAACCCTTATCCATCTCGAATCCACCACAGGGGTGTCGACTTTCAGAAAATCAATTGAGACAAGGGGTTCCTCTGACAACCCGATCACAGGTTGCTTTTTTCTGGATTCATCAGAAAAGATATTAATGATCTCTTCTGCTGCAACATCTTTCTCCGTGACAAGGGTAAGATCGGCCGCCGTAACAGCCGAGGTAGGAACACGGAAAGAAACCGCCTGGATCCTTTCAGCCAATTCCGGGATAATTTGTCGAAGAGCATTGACTATCCGGGTCTCCTTGGGAATAAGGCTTACAGTACTTCCCCTGGCAAGACTGAAATCCTCCCAGGAGTGGGATGGACTCGAAACAGAAGAAACAGGCCCATCCAGTAAATTCTGATAATTAAGCCAGGGATGAAGAGTAGTAAGAAAAACGCTCCTTATGCCACAATGATCATCCAGGATCTGCAGAACCGGGGCTATTGCAACAGCATCGCAGATACTGGAAGAGATCACCTTGCCCTTAAAATCATTGGGAGATCTATTCTCTACTCCATGGATCCAGGTCCCGTCAACAAAACCTTCTGCTATCTGGGTAATAATTACCCCGTCAATAACACCCGAATTCACCAATCTTCGGGCTGATACAAAATTCGTTGAGATCCCCGAAGAATCCACCACGAGGTCAACGTCATGGCGTGACCATGGGACATCTTCCATATCTCCCTCTGAATAGAACGGGATCGATCTGAGGTCCACAACCATGGAACTGCATTCTCTGTTGACTTCCACCTTTCCGGGAAATTTGCCATATATGGAGTCATACTGCAGGAGATACGCATGATTAGCCAGATCATCGTTAACATCGTTTATGCAGCAGATCCTTACATCACTCTCTGATCGGGCTATCCTGAAGATCGCCCTGCCAATTCTCCCAAAACCGTTTATTCCTATCCTCATCCCCATTATCATCCACCCATATCATCAGGATACCTGGTATGAATCTCCAGTGTTATTTCCTGTTATACCTTCCCCCGTATAAAACCTTTCAGTTTTAACCGAGCCTGATCGAAAGCGGCGTTAAATGCTTTTCTTCTCTTCATCCGCTTTATTTCAAGAGACTGCTCCGGAGAATCACTGAGAAGCTCCTGAATTTTAGCAGCTATTCTTTTCGATGAAAGTCCATCAAATCTGTCACCGAAAAGCAGTTCTCTATACAGTTGTCTTTCCTTCCTCATAATTGAAGGATCTTCCAGGCATTTTCTCAGGGCAGACAATAATTCAGAAGGTTCGGAGACCTCCACTCCAAGATCCCTCCACCTCGATTCGGGACCCTCCGGATCATATTTCTTGTCCTTGAATCTATTCGGGTTGGACACAAGCACGATGGGGCGATCCAAAACCAGGAAAGCTAAAGCCACTGAAGAAAGATCCGCGACCAGGATATCTGCCCTATGCATGATATTGAAAATGTTACTTTGAGGATCAAGTACTTTTATTTGGGGGGTGACCATGGAAATATCATTAATTTCTTCAATCCATCGAGGGTTATAGTGAACCGTATGAGGATGTAGTTTGATAAGGATCTCGCTTTCCGGAATATCCAGAAGTACCTGCTTAATCCAGCCTGTACCCAGAACAGGAAAGGCTGACAGGTTCTTATCGAAAGTAGGGGCATACAGGATGGTCTTTCCTTTTTCAGGAATTCCATCTTCAAGCATGTTCCTGAAAACAGAATCCATGGGAGGAAAACCCGTCACCCAAAAACCCAACTTGGGAGAGTGTCCTCTCTTCTTAAATTCCTGTTTTTGCCATTCACTGGAAACACAAGCTATATCGCAGCGTTTTATAGATTGGGCGGCCCAGTTCTTACTCGAAAAACCATGTCTTGTCCAGATAATAAAAGACCTGGGCAATGACCTTCTCAACACCTTTTTAAACTTGGAGGCAACGAAAACTGCTGCAGGATCATGCTCGATTATTTCTTCCAGACTGCTGGTCAGTAAGCAATCGAATTGATCTTTCAATTCATTGAAGATCGGCACCATCATGGCATCATGAAAAGGTGACTCCATATAGAATGCCAGTCTTTTCAGAGATCTATGATCCATTCATTCTCACTTCCCCATCATTTCATAAAAAGCCAACCTGATAATCATACAGGTTAACCGAAGGATTTGTATCGATCCAGCTATTCTAAGGGAAATACGGATTTTATTCAGCAATCATGGAGACCTCTATCTTATCCAGGAAAAATCGGGGTCCTCGTCCTTCCATAAATATTTCATTTACCCTGACCTGTGCAGCAACAAAATTACATTAGATATTAGTCAGTTAAGGTTATTAGTTCTATACTCTTTATCTTCAGGGAAAACCCGATTGAGTCTCTATAATGCTGTAAATTTCACTGAGCTAAAGTGTGATGGGATGAAAGGATAGAAAAAAGCCATCGGTTTTCGGTT
>JAFGMB010000187.1 GCA_016927765.1 Synergistales bacterium | reverse complement strand
TGAAAAGGATCTCATCGTCAATGGCACTGCTTTCAGAAAATGGGCTTATTTCTGAAGAGGAACAGGTGATCCTATCGAGGATAAACTGTTTTACAGATCTGAGCCTGGCGGTAAGGAAGGCTGATTTCGTGATCGAATCGGTAGCCGAGGACCTGGAGGTCAAAAAAGCTGTGTTCAGGGAGATGGAAACCCTCTGTTCACCGGAGGCCATACTGGCGACCAACACTTCAGGCCTCAGCCCCACCCTGATCTCTGAGGCCCTGGAGAAGAAAGATAGATTCCTGGTCTCTCACTTCTGGAACCCTCCCCACCTCATGCCTGTCGTGGAGTTGGTCCCCGGAAAATTCACCTCAGGGGATACTGTAAAGGTCACAGGAGAACTGCTGGAAAAGATCGGCAAAAAACCTGTAAGCCTTAAAAAGGAGGCGCCAGGTTTTATCGGCAACAGGCTCCAGTTCGCCCTTTTGCGGGAAGCCCTCCACATTGTGGATGAGGGGATAGCATCCAAAGAGGATGTGGACAGGACCATGAGATTCAGCCTGGGGAGGCGCCTGGCCGATACAGGCCCCCTGGAATCGACAGACCTGGGAGGACTGGATATTTTCTACAATGTGGCTTCCTATCTTTTCAAAGACCTTTCGAACACTCCTGAGGTCTCTTCTATCCTGAAAGATCCCGCCACCAGGGGGGACCTTGGGGCAAAGACGGGGAAAGGTATCTATCAATGGACAGGATCTAAACTGAAGGAAACCGTCCAATTCAGGGAACGGACCCTGGTGGAATGGTTGAAAAGGGACAAGGCAGGACAAAGCCGGTGATCTGATCAGATCCTACAGAGGAGGTATCCGCCAACATGAATCTTTACAGAATGCTGCTGGAAAGACAGGAAAAGGGCCATATCATAAGGGTAGGCCTCATTGGGGCGGGGAAATTCGGTACCATGTTCGTATCACAGGCCCTGAGGACACCGGGAATACACCTGGTGGCAGTAGCGGACCTCAACCCGGAGAGAGCTCGGCGTTCCATGTCATCCACAGGCTGGCCGGAGGAACAGATAGATGCCGGAACCATGGATGAAGCCCTCCGGAAAGGTAAGACCTTTATCACGGACAGTTCAGAAGAACTCATCAACTCCAGCGGGATGGATATCATCATAGAGGCTACAGGCATACCTGCGGTGGGAATAAGACATGCCCTTTCATGTATCAGGGCAGGAAAACACGTGGTCATGGTCAATGTTGAGGGAGATGCACTGGCGGGTCCCCTCCTTGCGAAGAAAGCCGCGGAGGCAGGTGTGATCTATTCCCTGGCCTATGGAGACCAGCCTGCCCTTATTGCAGAACAGGTGGACTGGGCCAGGGCATGTGGCCTTGAAGTGGTAGCGGCGGGTAAAGGTACCAAGTACCTGCCTGAATATCACTACTCCACCCCTGACACCGTCTGGCACTATTACGGTCTGACCCCGGAAGAGGCAAGGGTAGGGGGAATGAATTCCAAGATGTTCAATTCTTTCCTGGATGGGACCAAATCTGCTATCGAGATGGCTGCAGTAGCGAATGCCACAGGTCTTCTGCCTCCTTCTGACGGGCTTCAATTCCCTCCCTGTGGAATTGGCGCTCTTGCCGATATCCTGAAGCCCGCAGAGTTTGGAGGAATATTGGAACAGAAGGGCATGGTGGAGGTGATCTCCTCTCTCCACAGAGATGGCAGCAATGTCCCCAGGGACCTCAGGTGGGGTGTGTTCGTTTCATTCGAGGCACCAACAGACTATGTGAAACGGTGTTTTTCTGAGTACGGGCTTGTAACAGACGAAACGGGAAGGTACAGCGCCCTTTACAGGCCATACCACCTTATAGGACTTGAACTGGGGATCTCCGTTGCTTCCATCGCTCTACGAAAAGAGCCTACGGGCTGTGCCTCGGGTTTCAGGGGCGATGTGGTGTCCATAGCGAAAAAGGACCTTTCTCCAGGTGAGATCCTCGATGGAGAAGGAGGATACACTGTATGGGGAAAATTATTCCCTGCAAGGGATTCCCTTTCAAAAGGATTGCTCCCACTTGGGCTGGCCCAGGGCATCAAGGTTGTCAGGGAAGTTCCGAAGGGGACACCTCTTTCCTGGAATGATGTGGCTCTGTCACTTTCCGATGATGCCTTAATAATACGGAAGGAAATGGAAAAAGCTTTTTCAGATGCCCTTTAGGCAGTCCGGAGCCGGCCCAAAAGGTCATCTCCATTTGTCATGGGGGGATGTGTCATTTTTTTCAAAATCTGGACTGATCATGCTGTTCATGTATAATCTGATCAAGTAACGTATTCTTGTTGTTTTATGGCAGGTTGTAAAAAGGGTAGTCCTTTAGTTCAGGTTTACTGAGAGGATCAATGCTTCTGCTTATATGGGTTGCAAAGAGATCACATTATCAGAATTCAGAACCAGGGAGGGATATCTATGGGTACAAAAGGAAGGGAAATTGTCGGAGTAGATCTTGATCAATTGCTGAAAATGCTCAACAAGGCTTATGCTGACGAGTGGCTGGCCTATTATCAATACTGGGTCGGTGCCAAAGTGGCAGTGGGACGGATGAGAGGTATAGTTGCAGGAGAACTTGAGGAACATGCCGAAGAGGAATTCAAGCATGCCGGCATACTGGTGGAGAGGATCATCCAGCTTGGAGGCACCCCCCTGATAAGCCCGGAAGACCTTATGAGGGAGACCAACTGCGGATATGATGCCCCAAGGGATCCCAACACCTATAAACTGCTTGAACAGAATATTTCGGGAGAACAGTGCGCCATCGAAGTCTATACGAAAATAATGGATTTCGTGAAGGACAAAGACCCCATAACCTATCACATGGCCCTGGAAATACTGGAAGATGAGGTTAAACATGAAGAAGACCTTCAGGCTATCCTGGAGGATATGAAAACCCCCGTTCAAAGAGGTTAAGCGCTTTTCCGGGTAAAGGTTTGAAACCCTTCTTTTTGCCAACAGATCACCATGAAAGCGAGCCCGTCAGATCTGGCGGGCTCTGTCTTTATTTGAGTTCTCTCTTACCCATGGCTTCCCAATATGACAGATGATACTCTGCCCCTGGATCTCTTCAATGTCTCAATTCTTCCTGACCCCTACCCAGTTTATACAGAATGGCAACCAGTCTTTTTCTCATACATTTTTTTGTGAAATTTCCAGCATTGTAGATACCTCGCTCCTTAAGGGTTTAAAATAGTGCCTGTGTCCAAATCCGTGACATGGAAGGATCCACAAGGTCAAGGCAATGTCATAAATTCCCTGGAGGTAAAGAAATGAAATGCCATCTCTGCAAAGAAAAATCCTGTTTCGAAGGTAATCCGTGCAAAAAGACGGACAGTATTCCTTTATATAAAGATCCTCTGGACAGAAAGCTGCTTACAGTCGCAGCCGAAGTGGAAGCCCTGTTCTACAAGGAGATCTGCAGGGTGGACGAGACTATGGAATTTGCCCGGAGAATGGGTTTTAAGAAAATAGGTCTTGCCTTTTGCCTCGGTGTGGCCAGAGAGGCAAGGATCCTCGGTGAAGTGCTCTCAAAAGAATTTGAGGTACATTCTGTTTGCTGCAAAGTCGGGAGTATAACAAAGGCCGAGCTTGAAATGGTGGAAAGACCCTGGATAGGAGACCAGTCCTGCAACCCCATCGAACAGGCAAGGATATTGAACGAGGAAGGTACTGATTTCAATGTTGTACTTGGGCTTTGCGTGGGACATGACTCTCTTTTCTATAAACATTCCCAGGCTCCTGTGACAACCCTCTTTACAAAGGACCGGAAACTTGGGCACAATGCGGTAGCCGCACTTTACTGCCCATATATCCGTACTGAACTGGGGAAAAAACCAAAGGAAAGGCCGGCTGAAGGGGAGGAAAAGATCAAACATAACCCGGGAACACTGTAACAAATTGCCGCGAAGAAACCGTCCTTTCATGGGAATTGGAGGTTTATGGCACAGCGTTGATCTTCTCAAACAGGCTATCCCATTCAGGGTGATTTTTGTAAAGAGAAGAAACGGCCTGTACCCATTCAGTCTTATAGTATGGGGTAAAATACTCCACCCCATGGTTCCTCAGATAAATATCAGATAGGAATTCCCGTTCCTCTGTCTTCTCTATCTGATAAAGAGCTGCCTCCTGGGCTGCGTCAAGGATTATTTCCTGGTCTCTCCTTTCCAGCTGGTTGAACCTTTTGAGGCTCATCAGAAAGGGCTCCACAAGGAAAGCCAGTTTAACCCTGCATAAATAACCGGCAAATTCATAGTGTCTTGCTTCCTTGATATTGATGGAGGACTGGATCTCTGCATCGATCCCTCCTGTCTGGAAAGCAGAGGGGACTTCCGTGAAATCAGTGGTAATTACGACTGACCCAAGCAATTTTGCCATCTCCACAAATAGCGCAGAGGGGGGAACCCTCAGTTTGATCCCCCTCATATCCTCAGGGTAACGGATAGTTTTTTTAGAAAGAATATTATATGTCCCGTTGTAGAATGCGGTAAGGACTTTTAGCCCCTTAGATTCAAGGGGGAGAAATAGATCCTTCGCTAAATCGCTGTTGATAACTTTCAATAGATGCTCCTTATCCCTAAAAAGAAAGGGGAAGGAGATCACACCAAGATCTGGATCATAGCTTTCAAGAGTTCCAGGCCAGACAAGGCAGAAATCTACCTGTCCAGCCGCAACCATTTCCGCGAGGTCTCTTTGTCTTCCCAGTTGCCCCCCGGGGAAAATGGTTATACTTATCCTCCCATCAGTTCTCTCCTCAACTACTTCCTTAAATTTATTCGAAGCTAGATGATAGGGGTGGGATGTGGACATGACATGGGCCAAACTCATTTCCATCTGGTCTTTTGCCCAGGATGTCGTGGAACAAGAAACCGCAATTATAATGAGAAAGACCAACACAAATCGTTTCCCCATGTATACACGCTTCTTTCACAGGATAAAAACATTTTTTGCAACCTGCTCTTTTAGCATTCAGTACTGAGATTACAAAACGAACTGAACATGCCCCTTAAATTCATTGTAATACATTCTCAGGAGGATAGAAAAGCAGACCATTCTTTTCAACTGTAAATCTATATCCTGAAAAGGCCTTTCCTCTGATCGGAAAGGCCTTGAAAACAAAAGGATCGTTTTTCCCTGATCACAAAGCTGCAAAACATTCCTATAAAGCATCTCACATTACAACTCTATCACACTTCCCGATCCTGCCCATGAAACATCTTCTGCTTTACGGGCAAAGGAGACCAGGGCATCCAATCCCGTACAGTGACAGGGTCTCCACTTCTGGACCGTGAACCTGGTCATTAATTCAGAAATGATCTTATCGTTATATTCCTGAGAACGTACACCTAAATGCATCCCCCCAAGAACACAGTAAAAATCACTGGTGTCAAATCGGTTTGAGATCTCCTGAAGGATGTTCACAACCCCGGCATGAGAACATCCCAGAATGACACTCAGACCATGTTTGCCCTGTACAGCCAGAGATATGTCATCTTTAAAGGGATCAGGAACCCATCCATTCTCGCCTGGAACCACCAGGTAAGAAAGCTGGTTGAGGAATTCCGGTTCACGGCTTTCCATGGGGACCTCCACTGCCCATACATGTTCAGTTACCTGTGTTACCCCTTTCACAGGGGATATTCCAGCAACCTGAGCATCCAGGCGGCACCCGTTAAAGAAGGGCTTCCCTTCTCTCAGTTTCGTATGTCCGGCATTGATATCCGGGTGAGCCCAGATAGGGATGCTTCGTGAGTTCAACAAAAAATCTGATATTCCCCCTGTATGATCATAATGGCCATGGCTTAATACCAGATGGTCTATTTCCTTTAGGGAAATTCCCAATACGGCGCTATTGTAGACCAGTGCATGCCCCTGGCCCGTATCAAGAAGAACCTGTTTTTCTTCATCTCGAATATGGATACTCAATCCATACTCAGCGAGTATATTAGGATACTTGGAATAATTTTCTACCAGAACAGTTACTTTCATCCTTCATCTCTCCCTCAAAGAAATTTGCTCTGTTATTCACGGGTTCGATATTTTTGCATCTTTCCAAAAATGTTAGATCTTGAATCAGGAAATCTTGAGTAACAACAGGTAAAGATATTTCTCCTCCAGCTCTAGATCCATCATGGTATTCCCAGAACTTCCCTTTGATATTCAATAAAATGTGACAGCATTCTTCTCTGTTTGTAATAATTGAAACCGCTGAGCCTATTTAGTAGAAATACCTGACATTAAAATACGCAGCTTCTTCTCAACATATTCTGGGAATAACATCGAATTTGAAGGGGAGGCTTGAAAAACTTCTTCGACAAATTGGCTCCCTCCAGCCTTTTCTGTTTATTTCCAATGACTTTGGAAGAACCCAGGCTTGCTTTCTTACATTAAAAATGCCGTTATAAATACTGCTATCAAAGGGAGAAAAATCACGAGTAATAACCAAATTTCAAGTTTGACGATTGTGCGTAGGAAACAAAATGAATGAGTTTATTCAGTGAAACACCACATAATAAGGGGCAAAACTAAAGCATCAATGCAACATTCTTTTCTAAAATCTGGACAACACTGTTAATTTTGAGCAATATTCCTGTAATGGGTATGGGTAAAATTACTATTTAGTACCTCATCAAATCTTCTGGCTGTTCCCTCACACCCTCCCGAACATAAGGGAAACGGTTGCAGCATCATATGAAGAGCTGCAACCGTTCCATAACAAATTTCAACTTCTACTTCTTTGATAATGACCTGATCTGGTCTATGGTTTCCTTCCATTCGGGATGTTTATCGTACATGGGCATCATGGCAGCTCTCCAAAGCTGGATATCCGGTTGATAGTAATTCATCCCGTTCTCCTTGAGGAACTGAGTATCTTTCACATCTGCTTCTTCGGCAATTTCCCTCTGCCAGACAGCAGCTTCGTGTCCAGCTTCAAGAACGGCCTTCTGATCGTTTTCTGAAAGAGAATAGAATGTCTTTGTGCTCATAAGCACCGGCTCAAGAAGGAACGCCATATGGTTCTCACAGGTATATTTGGCAACTTCGTAGTGTTTACTCTTACGAATATTAATGGGGCCCAGGATTGCAGCATCTATAGCTCCAAGTTGAAGGGCAGAGTAGACTTCTCCGAATGCCATAGGAGTCACAACTGCACCCAGCATTTCTCCTGTTTCAGTAAAGATAGCCGAGGGCTGAACTCTTAGCTTGACACCCTTCATGTCCTCTGGAGTCTTTATGGGTATCCTTGATACGATGTTGTAAAGACCGTTGTTGAAAACAGCGATAACCTTGATACCTTTATCTTCCACAGGCTTAAGGACTTTCTGTCCAATTTCTCCGTCAACAACTGCCCAAGTATGCTCCCAATTATCGAAAATAAAAGGAAGACAGATAACTCCAACATTAGGATCATAACCCTCGAGGATACCCTGCCAGACCAGGCAGCCATCAAGTTGGTTAGCTGCAACCATTTCTGCGAGTTCCTTCTGTTTGCCCAACTGTCCGCTCGGATAGACTATTACTTCTATACGTCCATCCGTTTTTTCTTTTAGTATCTCGCCGAATTGTATTGCGCCTAGATGGTAGGGATGATTTTCAGGCATTTCGTGGCCAATACGAAGTTTAATAGTCTTTGCCTGTGCGGACGTTGAAACAAGAGTAAAGGAAAATGCCAAAGCTAAAATAAGAATACCAAGAACAAGAAATTTGGTACTTTTCATAAAAAACCC
>JAFGMB010000186.1 GCA_016927765.1 Synergistales bacterium | reverse complement strand
CATGCCCAGACCAAGACCTCCCTTCCCTGCCAACAGGGGACTCTGGGACAAACCCACCAACATCAACAACGTGGAGACCTGGGCCAATATACCCCCCGTCATCCGTAACGGCGGTGAGTGGTATGCTTCCATGGGCACGGAGAAATCCAAGGGGACCAAGGTCTTCGCCCTTACAGGGAAGGTAAAGCACACAGGCCTCGTGGAAGTTCCCATGGGTATAACCATGAGGGAGATCATCTTCGACATCGGCGGCGGCATCCTGAACGACAAGAAGTTCAAGGCCGTCCAGATAGGCGGACCTTCCGGAGGCTGTCTGAGGGATGAGCACCTGGACATACCCATAAGCTACGAATCCCTTGCAGCAGTGGGAGCTATCATGGGTTCAGGCGGCCTGGTGGTCATGGACGAGGACAACTGCATGGTGGACGTGGCCAAGTTCTTCCTGGAGTTCACCCAGAGAGAATCCTGCGGAAAATGCACTCCCTGCAGGGAAGGTACAAAACAAATGCTCCTTCTTCTCGAGAAGATATCCAAGGGACAGGGTACCATGGAAGACCTGCAGACCCTTGAGGACCTGGCGAACATGGTAAAGGAAATGTCTCTCTGCGGCCTTGGCCAGACAGCGCCCAACCCTGTACTCACCACCCTCAGATACTTCAGGGATGAGTATGAAGCACATATCCGGGACAAGACCTGCCCTGCCGGTGCATGCGCAGACCTGATGAAATATGAGATCGATCCTGAAAAATGCAAGAGATGTGGGCTCTGCGCGAAGAACTGCCCGGTCAACTGTATCTCTGGTGACAGGCAAACACCTTATGTAATTGACCAGGAAGCTTGCGTGAAGTGCGGCACCTGTTATGAGAAGTGCCCCTTCGACGCTATAAGCAAAAAATAGGGGACCGGGGAGGTTTAGACATGAGTGAAATCAATTTGATAATAGACGGGAAAGAATGTAAGGGAGCCTCCGGAGACACCATACTCCAGGTTGCCCAGAAAAACGATGTTTACATCCCCACCCTGTGCTACCTGAAAGGACTGACTCCCATAGGTTCCTGCAGGATGTGCGTGGTGGAGGTGGAAGGCAATGCAAAGCTTCTGACCTCCTGTACAACTCCGGCACAGGACGGGATGGTGGTAAACACCAAGACACAAAAACTTTTCAACTACAGAAAACAGATACTGGAACTCCTTTTTGCAGGAAGGAACCATTTCTGCATGTTCTGTTCACAGAGCGGGGACTGCGAACTGCAGACCCTGGCCATAGAACACGGCATGGACAGTGTGAGATATCCATACCTGTATCATGACTTCGAGAACGATGCGACTTCCGAAGACCTGCAGATGGACCATAACCGCTGCATCCTCTGCGGAAGATGCATCAGAGTATGCGCTGAAAAAGTGGGAGCCCACACCCTGGACCTTGAAAAGAGGGGCTGGAGTGCAAACATCATCACCGACCTGGGCTCAAAGCTCGGGGACAGCGAAACCTGCGTTCACTGCGGTGCATGTGCTCAGGTATGCCCCACCGGAACGATCACCATCAGGGATTTCGTTTACAGGGGAAGAAGAAATGATTGCGACGACGTAGTTGAAAGCATCTGTCCCCTCTGCTCCCTTGGATGCGAGATCAAGGGCTATGTCAGGACCGGAAGCCTTACCAGGGTGGAAGGGTCCAACCTCGAGGGACCTGACGGTGGACAGCTTTGCCACAAGGGGCGTTGGTGGCTTCCGGAATCCACTGAAAGGGAGCGCCTTTCCGTCCCCATGATCCGTGAAGGCTCCACCTTCAGGGAAGCCTCATGGGAAGAAGCCCTTGGACTTGCCGCATCGAAGATGAAGGATGCCTGTCAGAAAGGAAAAGCCGGGGCAATAGTGTCAGGTCTCTCCACCGATGAGGAGCTTTCCGTATTCCACTCGGTCTTCAAGGATACCCTTGACCTTAAATATTTCGACTGTTTCATCGGAGATATCCTAAGGGGATTCAAGAAGGGATTCGAGCCATTCGTTGAACAGGGTGTAAAACCCTTTACAGCCGCCCACAACATCACCAGTAGCGATCTGGTGTTAATCCTTGATGCTGACCCCCAGGATGAAGTACCGGTCACTGCAAGTTATATTCGAGTGAATACGATCATCAACGGAGGAAAACTTGCGAATATCTCTTCCGCCACCAACCCCTTCAAGGGGATAACGGACGTGGATATAAAGGTTTCTCCCGAAAAGATGTTCAATGTGATAACAGCCCTGGTCAAGGCAGTATCGGAAAATGAGCCGATAGAGGTCAGCGGAGTTGATAAGACCGCCCTGGAGGAACTTGCCGGAATGCTGAAAGAGGCCAACAGGCCGGTGTTCATATTCGGCGGTAATTTCGCGTCCGATGCCAAAGCGGTGACCCAGGCAACCAACCTGGCCATAGCTTCAGGCTCGATCTTCGAAGATGGGCTCGGCATCGTCCCCATGGTAAGGCATGCCAACAGCCTTGCAGCTATCAACACGGTGGTCGGGGAAGAACCCTGGATCGGTAAGGCTGATATTGACTGTCTCTACGTTTCCTCTACAGGCCTCATCCCTGAAGATTCCCAATCCCTTGAAGCCATGAGTATGGCCAGGTTCTGCATTATCCATACCCCCTACATGGTACATCCCCTGGTCAACATGGCCGATGTGCTTATTCCTTCCCCTGCATGGTATGAACGAAGCGGACATTTCTGCACCATTGAAGGAGAAAGAAGAAAGCTGAATACTATGGTAAAACCACAGTTGAACCTGAAAGGGCTGGGAGAGATCTTCAGCACCCTGACAGAAAAAATGGGCGTAAAACTTAACAGATCTGAAGTTCAACCCTGCGAAAATATTTTCAACAGTACCGTCCCGGCAGATAAGGCTTGCCAGGTCGCAGTGGAGGAGGTGTAGGTAATGTCTAAGCCAAAAATCGCAACCACCTGGCTTGAAGCTTGTGCGGGCTGTCATATGTCCTTTCTTGACATTGACGAAAAGATCGTAGACCTTCTGGCTCAAGTGGAACTGACCTCAACTCCCATAACAGACATCAAGGAAATACCGGAAGTCGAAGTGGGCGTTATTTCCGGAGCCCTAGGAAATGAAGAGGAAGCACACATTGCCCGTAAAATGAGGGAAAAATGCAAGATACTGATCGCCTGGGGAGACTGTGCCGTTTTTGGCGGCATCAACTGCCTGAGGAACTTCATGGAAAAAGATGCCGTTCTTCAGGAAGCTTACACCAACACTGTATCCACAGTTAACCCGGAAGGTATCATTCCTGGAGAAGAGCTTCCCAAGCTCCTTCATCATGCCATTCCGATCGATCATCAGGTCAAGGTCGATGTCTATGTTCCCGGATGCCCTCCAGATCCGGAAACTATTCTATATGTTTTCCAGGAAATACTTCAGGGCAGGATCCCCAAAGTTCCTGTGGACATGATGCGGTACGACTAGGAGGAGAAAAACATGGAGAATATAACCACCAGGACCATTGAAGTCAATCCGGTCACCCGTATCGAGGGACATGGCAAGATCACGGTCCACCTTAACGATGACGGGACCGTGGATAAGGCGCATTTTAACGTTACCCAGTTCAGGGGCTTTGAAGTATTCACCAGGGGCCGGGATTTCCGTGAGATGCCTGTGATAACTCCCAGGATATGCGGGATCTGTCCTGTCAGCCACCATCTTGCCTCTGCAAAGGCTTGCGATGCCATTCTGGGTGTAGAGATCACGCCAAGTGCGAGTAAACTGAGAGAACTCATGCATATGGGACAGTTCATCCAGTCCCATGCCCTTAGTTTCTTTCATCTTTCAAGTCCCGACATACTCTTCGGATTTGATGCAGACCCTGCAATAAGGAATATAGCAGGAGTAGCCCAGAAATATCCCGAGCTGGCCATCCTTGGAATAAGCATGAGGAAATACGGCCAGGAAATAATAAAGACCCTGGGAAGTAAAAAGGTCCACCCCTGGCACAGCATCCCCGGTGGAGTGAACAGAAGTCTCAAGCTCGATGAGAGGGATGAAATGCTCCAGGGTATGCCCACCCTGAAACTGAAACTTAAAGACACCATAGAACTGGTGAAAAAATACCTTGAGGAACATGCAGACCTGGCAAAGAAATTTGCCACCCTTGAAAGCTCCTATCTCGGGCTGGTCAAGGAGGGTTTCCTCGAGCTCTACGACGGTGACATCAGGCTGAGAAGCCCAAGAGGAAGGATCACCGACCAATTCAGCTCCAAGGATTATTACAAATACATCGGAGAACATGTAGAAAGCTGGAGCTACCTAAAGTTCCCCTTCTACAGGCCTCTAGGCTTCCCCCACGGTTCCTACAGGGTAGGGCCCCTGGGAAGGGTCAATGCCTGTGATGACATTTCCACTCCGGAGGCTTCGGCGGAACTCGCTAACTTCAGAAGCATGACCGAAGACGGGGTTGTACACTACACCCTTTACTATCACTACGCCAGACTGATCGAGATCCTCTATGCCTTTGAACGGGCAGAAGAACTCCTTAACGATCCTGACATCATGGGATCTGATCTGAGAGTTTCCTCACGGGAGATCAATCGCGAAGGTATAGGTGTTATCGAGGCACCCAGAGGTACCCTTTTCCATCACTACCAGGTGGACGAAAAGGGTGCCATCGAAAAAGTGAACCTCATCGTTGCTACCGGCAATAATAACTACGCCATGAACAAGGGCGTGGAAATGGTGGCAAAGGAAAACATCAGGGGTACAGAGGTAAAAGAAAGCGTTCTCAACAGCATGGAGCACGTGATCAGATGTTATGACCCTTGTCTATCATGCTCTACCCATGCGGTCGGGAAAATGCCCCTCCAGGTTACCATCGTTGATCCAAGAGGAGAAGAAGTAAGGACCATTCAGAAAGATTAGGGATGGGATATTCCAGATATGGGGCCGGGTTTTTTCCGGCCCTTTTTTTTCATAAGAGGTGAAATGATGAAGATCCTTGTTGCAGGATACGGAAACCCCTTCAGGCAGGACGACAGGGTTGGCCATGAGCTTACCCCGATGATCGCGGAATTTCTGAAGAGTGAAGGTGCGGAGGTACAGGAATGGATGGATCAGCAGATACTCCCGGAAATAGTTGAGGAAATGAGGGACAAGGATCTGGCCATTTTTGTGGACGCCTCTGCGGATAACCCCGGGGAAGAATTCAGTATACAGGACATAGTGCCAAGCCCCGAACTGGAAGGCCTTAATATCCATTCCATGGGACCGGCATGGGTGCTTGACCTGATGCAGAAGCTCAAGATCCCCTACCCCAGGACCCTCCTTGTTTCAGTATCGGGAGAATCTTTTGATTTCAGCGAAGAAATGACCCCTCTCTGCCAGTCAAGAGTCCTCAAAGCTCTCGAAGGTTTCAGGGAATGGTGGTCAGCAAAACAGACACAACCTGATCGATGAAGTTCAGTGAGATCACTGTCTGGCCTTGCCTATGATATCCTTCATTCCATCTAACCCCCTGGCAAGGAGATATTCCTCTAACCCTGAAGAAAAGCTCTTTCCCGACTGCAGGTCCAGGAACATGACGGTACCCACTTCCACTGCAGTAGCTCCAGCCATAAGCATGGCAAGACAGTCCCTGTAAGAGGTTACTCCTCCGCAACCAATTACAGGGATGGTGACCGCGCTGCAGACTTCCCATACCATCCTGAGGGCCAGGGGGAAAATTCCAGGTCCTGACAGCCCTGCAAAGGCTCTCTCGAATACCGGCCTTGCCGTATCGATATCAATGGCCATGCCTAACCATGTATTACCCACTACAAGTGCGTCGGCTCCTTCTTCCTCCACGGCCCTGGCGACCTGGGCTATATCTTCAGCCTGGGGGGTCAGTTTTACCCAGAGAGGCCCCTTCCATTTCTTCCTGGCCATGGAAACAGCCTGGGCGGAAGTCTCTGCAAATCTACCCCATGCCATCCCGCCGTCAGAGACATTGGGACAGGAAATATTCAATTCCACAGCAGGGATCATATTTCTCATATCTTCAAGCCGCCTCAGGACCTCCGACGTCTCGTCATGGTTCTCCATAGCCACATTGACGATAAAGGGGATGCCGCCCTCGGAGATCACTGGAAGGTCCCTCTCCAGGAAATGTTCCACTCCCCTGTTCTGAAGCCCGATGCTGTTCAGCAACCCCGCCGGGGTTTCCCAGATCCTTGTCCCCGGATTGCCTTCTCTTCGGTTAAGGGTGACCGCCTTTGTGCAGATACCACCAAGACCGGGGAAACTATCCCTTTGCCAGAAATCCTTTTCAAAGGGCCAGACACCAGAGGCCACCACTATGGGAGAATCCAGTTCGACTCCACCACATGAGACCCTTAGCAGGTTATCTGATCTCATCCCAGGCAACCTCCTCTGAAGAAAAGACGGGGCCGTCAACACAGACCCTTCTCTTTCCCTCCACAGTTTCTATTACACATCCCTGGCATCCGCCTATGCCACAGGCCATTCGCGCCTCAAGGCTGACCCTGATACCTGACCGGTTTTGAGGATAACGCTCTGCAAGAGCCTTGAGCATTCCTACAGGACCACATGCCCAGATCTCTTCCCTTTGTCCGATCTCCCCCGGTAGACCGTGGAGACAGGTCCCATGTACTCCCAGAGATCCATCATCGGAAAATATCCTTAAGCCGGGGATCAATTGCCTCACTTGTTCCGTAAAAGGTTTCCATGTCTTATCAGGAACCCCCAGATGAACCTCACAATCCAGCCTGCCTGAAAATTCCTCGTACACTTTCAGCAAAGGAGCCACTCCCAGAGTACCAGCCACAAGAAATAGCTTGTCCCCTGAAGGCTCTCCAAAACCATTACCCAGGGGACCTCTTACAGTAAATTTTTCCCCAGGTGAAACTTCGCTGAGAAGAGCCGTCATTTTCCCCACCACCTGGAACCACACGGAGAAGGAGTCTCCCTTTGCAGATGCCACGGCAAAGGGACGCCCAAGAAGAGGATCGAGCCTGTCCTTGAAACGGATCATTACAAATTGGCCCGGACTTGATCCATGAGCTATTTCCGGACAATGGAAATCAATGGTGAAGACCCTGGAAGTGATCTTCTGCAACTTCTCTGCTATACCATCGAAATCCCTTATACCTTCAGAGATGCACACTTTCCTATATCTCCTTCTTGAAAACACTGCCCCTGATCATCGACATAACAGGCCAACCGGTCAGGATCTCACCTTTCCATGGACAGTTTTTCCCCTTGCTGTTCCATGAGGAAATATCCACATCCCTGGATTCCTCAAGATCCAGGAGCGTCAGGTCAGCTAACGCGCCTTCCTCGATCCTGCCAAGATGTCCCCATCTGGCAGGGAGAAGAGAGGCCGGACCACTGGTGAACAATTGAAGCATTCTTTCGAGAGAGACAGGCCTGCCGAGTTTCAACCAGGTATCCATTATTACAGCCACCGAACATTCCAGGGAGGCTATACCGAAGGGTGCCTCCTGGAAGGGAAGGTCCTTTTCATCGTTATGCCAGGGGGCATGATCGGTGATCAATGCATCTACAGTACCATCACCCAGGGCTTCCCAGAGGGCTTTGACATCCGCCTTGCTTCTCAGGGGTGGGTTCACCTTGTAAAGGGCATCGAATTTGCTTACCAGGACATGGTTTTCATCCAGTGACAAGTGATGGGCCGTTACATCACAGCTAACACGCAACCCTTCTTTTTTGGCCCTTCTGATAGCATCCATTGCAAGGGCCGTGCTTACATGGGTAAAGTGTATCGGTGAGCCTGTATCCCTGGAAAGAGCGATCCCCCGGACAACATCGATGTATTCTGCAGATGCAGGAACTCCCTTCAATCCGCTGACAGAAGAAGCAAGTCCTTCGTTGACCTGCCCTCCAGAAGTCAGAGAGGTTTCCTCGGGATGTTCCATGATCCTGACCCCAAGATCCCTTGTATAATACAAGGCTGTCTTAAGTATCTGGGAGGTGCTCACCGGAGATCCGTCATCGGTAAAGAAAGCCGCCCCGGCCGCAGTCATTTTCCCAAGCTCGGCAATAAGATGGCCCTTTCTTTCCCTGGTAACACAACCCGACGGTAATATTCGTGCTCCCTTCAGACTGGCTCCCTTTCTCGCTACGAAATCCACAAGAGGTGCGCTATCTATGGCAGGCTCCGTATTGGGCATGGCCACCACAGTCGAGTAACCTCCAGCTGCAGCTGCCATGGAACAGCTTTCAAGATCTTCTCTCCATTCAAACCCAGGTTCACGTACATGGACATGGATATCTATGAAACCGGGACAAAGGATCTTTCCTGTACCATCGATCTCTTCCGCACCTTCAACAGCCAGGGAGGGAGCGATCTTCACGACTTTTTCTCCATCTATCAGTATATCCAAAGGTTTTTCGGTAATTTTTACACCATCAAACAATGTAACGCCCCTTATCAGGATCAATTTCTAACACCTCCAAGGCAAAGATAAAGAAG
Source organism: Synergistales bacterium (assembly GCA_016927765.1). Classification (GTDB taxonomy): domain Bacteria; phylum Synergistota; class Synergistia; order Synergistales; family JAFGMB01; genus JAFGMB01. The sequence goes on along the minus strand of JAFGMB010000186.1, from coordinate 16,055 downwards.
AGCCATTCTGACCGCCACACCGCTTCTGACCTGTTTGAGAATAATACTCTGTTCACCATCGGCCACTTCCGAGGCAATTTCCACGCGTCTGTTTATCGGACCTGGGTGCATGACAAGGGCATCTTTTCCAGCCAGTGAGACCAATTCTTCCGTCGCCCCGTATCTAAGGTGATATTCGTCAAGGGAAGGGATAAGCCCCTGTTCCTGCCGTTCCTTCTGTATCCGGAGAAGATAGATCATATCGGCATCCTTTACAGCAGACCTGGGGTCCGGATCGTATTCCGCACCAAGAGAAGGAATATCTGTGGGCATCAGGGTGGCAGGTCCGGAGAGAATGACCTTTACCCCCATTTTTGAGAAAGCTTTGATATTTGATCTGGCTACCCGGCTGTGAAGGACATCACCCACTATGGCCATTCTTGAGCCTTCAAGGTTACCCAGTTTTTTCCAGGCAGAATGGAGATCCAGCAGAGCCTGGGTTGGATGGCCGTGAGTTCCGTCACCTGCATTGAAGACAGATGCTTTTTTGAGTTTCCTGGAAAGGTAATCCGCAGATCCCACAGCTCCGTATCTTATCACCACCGCATCCGCTCCCATAGCTTCAAGTGTCCAGGCCGTATCCCTCAAGGTCTCACCCTTGCTTACACTGGAACCTGAAGAAGACCAGTTGACTACATCAGCACTAAGCATTTTTTCTGCCAGTTCAAAGGAAACCCTTGTTCTCGTAGAAGGTTCGAAAAAGAAATTCACTATAAGTTTTCCCCTTAAAGCAGGTACTTTCTTGATAGGCCTGTTGAGAAGCTCTTCCATGTAATTCGCCTGCTCGAGAAAAAGGTTCAACTCCTCCCTGGTCCAGTCATCCAGGTCGATAAGATCCTTGTGACGCCAGTTCATTCTTACACCTCATTCCTCTCTATGATCACGACTTTATCCTCTCCATCCAGTTCTGTTACCCTTACCTCGACCATTTCAGATCTGGAGGTGGGGATATTTTTCCCTACATAATCGGCCTGGATGGGTAATTCCCTATGTCCACGATCAACCAGTATCACAAGCTGAACATTTGCCGGTCTTCCCAGATCCATCAGGGCGTCCAGGGCTGCCCTGATAGTTCTTCCTGTATACAGCACATCGTCAACAAGGATGAGTTTTTTTCCGGCAATATCGACCGGGATAGAAGTGCTATGGACCACAGGCTGCTCAAGAAGTGTCGGGATATCATCCCTGTAAAGGGTGATATCAAGTTCACCAGTAGGAACTTTCACTTCTTCTATGTCCCTGAAGAGATCTTTAAGCCTGTTTGCCAGATATACTCCCCTTCTCTGTATTCCAAGAAGGACCACATCGTCCAACCCTTTATTTCTCTCCACTATTTCAATGGCGATCCTCTTAAGGATCCTGAACATATCCTGTTGAGTCATTACCAGTGCTTTTTCCTGAGGCATTTGTCCTACCTTCCTTTCATATAAAAAAAAGGCACCCAAACTGCAATGCCCTTAAAATTAAAGGGGCCACCTGATATCATGGTCCCTTCTGAACCTGACCTCCCTGACCATTAAACAATCGGGGGCAAAAAATATACCGGATCCCTTTATGGATCTGTTTTCAGACATTTCGAAAGGGGGTGATGGATCAACTTTCATCAAAGAATTTTCAAGGATGTAAAAAGAACAGCTTAAGATGATCATTACTCCTTCAAAAAAATAATGAGGAACCCCGAGATCGCTTTAATCATTCCTCGTCATGTGATATGAAGAAAAGTATTTACCAGGCAAAGTACGGTCAGTTATCAGGAAGCCAATCTTTTGAATGAAGAAGAAAGAGTCCCGACCAGAGTCCCATGTTCATCGTGAAGTATCCATTCATCATCAGGGGTCTTTATCCATATACCGGAGGGTTCAATATAGCTGTTTATCAGCATCTCACCTGCGAGAAACCAATTGCCCTTGCTGTCTTTCAACCACATAGTCAGCCCCCCTTTCACCAGCATTATAAAATGGCCGGTCAATTTATGCAACCGGTTGTACGATTTTTTTTGAATTTGGATACTGCATGGTCTTTCCAGGAAAATCCCGGAAGGGATCAAAGGGGGAAAGAGGGCAGAGGGTGAAAAAGATGGATCCCCTGGGTTCAGGCTGAGGGCATCAGGCCCTGAGACGCCTCAACATGGGCAAAAGGAGGGAAAGGGAAAGGATACCTGCCATTAGATCAGCTATCGGAAAGGATAGCCACACACCGGCAGAATCAAGGAACCTGGGAAGAAAAAGCAACAGGGGTATAAGAAAGATCACCTGCCTTGAGAGGGTAAGAAAAAGAGAGGGGCCTGCATGTCCCATAGCCTGAAAGAAAGCCGAGACCACCACATTTACCCCCACCATGAAGAAAGCCGCTGTCACCAGCCTCATGGATGGTGCTGTCTGGGCGACAAGAGCTGTCTCTGAAGTAAATATAGATACTATGGGTACCGGAAAGACAAGAAACAGAACAAAGGCAAAGGTGGAAAGGGCAGTAGATCCAAGGAGAGAAAGCTTAATGGCCTGGAGTGCCCTGTCATATCTTTGTGCGCCGTAGTTAAACCCAAGAGCAGGCTGCATTCCCTGGGCGATCCCGAAAAGAGGCATCACGGAAAACATTACTGCGCGGTTTATTATCCCGTAGCTCGCTACAGCTATCTCCCCTCCATAAAAAGTCAGGGTGTTATTGATGATCACCACCACAATACTCCCGGAAGCCGGGCGGATAAAGTTCGGCAATCCCACGAGCACTACATCTCTCATTATCCCGGTAAGGGGCCGGAAAACAGAGAGGCCCAGTGACATGATCTTCCTGTATTTGAGAAAACAACACAGAAAATAAACGGCCATGGACAATTGCGCTATTACTGTGGCAAGGGCTGCTCCGAACATTCCCATATCAAGTCCGAAGATGAAGATCCAATCAAGCAGAACATTTACGATGGAAGATACTATCATCGCCACCATGGCTGTCTTCGCTTTTCCCATGGCTCGGATGATATTTTCAGCACCCACGGAAAAACACATGAGGGGAAATTCGAGAATTACCACGAAAAAGTATTCCCTGGCGTAGGGGAGGATCTTTTCTCCCCCTCCGAAAAGCCTTATAAGGGCGTCACCGAAAAGATAGCCCACTATCATGAATGCAACGCCTACTGCCAGTGAAAAGAAAAGGACATTCCCGATAGTATGGGCAGCTTTTTCGGAATTCCCGGACCCGAGGCTCCTGGATAAAATGGACGCTCCCCCTGCCCCTATCATGGAGGCCAGGGCAAAAACAAAGATCGTTAAGGGCAGGACAGTGAAGACAGCCGCAATACCGTAGGCACCGACACCTTTACCAATAAAAATGGTATCCACTATATGATAAAGAGAGTGGATCATCATGGCTGCGATGGCTGGAATGGACAACCTTACCAGCAATCTGCCCATACTCTCCTCTTCCAGCATCTCCAGGGATTCTTTTTTTAACAAGCACTTCACCTCCTGCGGGAAAGCATATTCTAACACAGAAGGCCGGGAGAACTGAATTACTTTCCCAGGAACCCGGTAGAAGGCCCGAAAAAGAAAATCACATATTCCCCTTTGCGGAGACATGAAAAAAGAGTGAGGCGGCTCCCCTTATTTTTTCTTGAAATCAGGTCTATTCTGAAAAATTTCCGTTAGAAGCTTATTTGGGAAAAGCCCGTTTCTCCTGATCGAGACCTGAACTGGCACATCAGTTGATCCATGGAAGATGTCCTCATTCTTTCAATAGGGCCTGCAAAGTACGGGAAAATCAAATTAAGGGAACGTTACATGGAAAGACAGGGCAATACCTCACTGATGGTCTGGAGACCATGAGAGGGGACCCCCTGCAGGTCCCCTCTCATAAAAAAGGACTGTTCCCTGGAACAGCCCGCTGGCATATCATTTGCATATAAGATCAATATACCCCGCATCCTGCCAGGCCCTGACTCCGCCAAGCAAAGCCACGGTCCGGTAACCTTTTTCCCCATATTCGGCTGCCACACGGGCAGCAGTGGCTTCAGCCGGTCAGGCTCAGTAAAATATAAGTTCCTTATTCCCTGGGACCCTATCCACTATTTCTCTGAAACTGTTGAGAGAAATGGCTCCCTCCAGGGCAAGTGATCTGAATTTCTCGGCACCCTCATAACCACAGATCAGAAGAGATTCCCCAGACAGGACCCTGATCCTTGCCTCCTCGACACCAAGCCTTGGAATCTCGTCAGAATAAGCAGTACCTACCAGTTGCCTGCTGACAAGGACCAGAAGGATCGTCAGAAACAGTATGAGTATCATGTATATATGATCCCTTTGAATATGAGTCATCATATTTCGTCACCTCTACTTCCTCTGAAAAAACCCCAAAAAATTATAACCGAATATTGTAATGATATGTTTTCTGTTTACCATAGTCAAGTAGAACATTGTAAAATCCCCCTGCGGAACTTTTGCTGTATTTGATCAGAGAACCTATGGCTTATTCTGATCTCCGTGGTAAACCAGAAACAATTCAAATACCTTTTACAAGACCTCCCTGTGAAGACAGGCCTTTTGACAAAAAGGAGGTATTCTCGAGGCATCAGTTTAGCAAGATGTGACCTTTTCGGGAAAAGCAGGGTCTATCTCGGGGATCCCCTTATTGCTTCACCCAGAAACTATAAAATCCTTTTAAAGGCCTGTTCTATGCTTTATCATGATGTTACCTGATGAATGTTTTTTTCTTTCTCATGAAGTGTTCCGTCAGGATAGGTTCTTTTCCTGCCGGATAGGGGTCGGAAAAAAACGAGAGGAGGGATCCCTGAAATAAGGATACATTCCGTAATTCTCTGGGCATTAAGATTCTGGGTGGTCTTATTTTTTGTAAGGGTACTTATCCACGGGATCAAGAATGCCGTTATCACGCCCTGGTTGGGGAACCGCAGGTCTCATGCAACAGGATCTCTTGTGATGATACTCGTTGTTCTTATACTGACCTACATCCTCGTAGGAACTCAGGGAGTTACGACCACCCCTGGGCAATTGATCACAGTTGGACTTCTCTGGTCATCTCTTACAGTCACAGCGGATATCCTTATCCTGAAATTCCTTTTCAGGAAGGAACTCAGTGATATCTTTTATAACTACACTTTGCATAGTGGAAGGCTTCATTCACTGGTTATCCTTTCCATGTTCCTTGCACCTATAGTGTTAGGCCATATCGTTAAATAGGCCTTCCGGAAAGACCCTGTCAATACTGTTCTCTAGGCCTTCCGGAATTTCTGAAAAAGGATGTCCATTGCCTGAGCGGGATCAAGTGCTACGTTCAATTCCGGTCTTTTTCCAATCCCGTCAATGACATTCCAGCTATTAAGCGTTACAAGGGGTTTATTGAATTTTAATGCAAAGGCTATTTCAGAGAGTGTTCCAGGCCCTCCTCCGATGGATATCACACCATCACCAGCAGAGACCACAGCAATATTCCGTACTTCTCCCAGATGGGTTGCAAGAACGAGGTCCAGGTAGGGATTTGCCCCCTCCCTTCCTCCCGGAAGAAGCCCGACGGAAAACCCACCTTCATCCCTGCAACCCCTGCAGGCCCCTTCCATTACTCCTCCTCTGCCACCGCAAAGGAGAATACAGTTCCTTCGGGCGATCTCCCTGCCTGTCCTCTCAGCGATCTCCCATAGTTCCTCGTCCGCCTCAGAAGCTCCAATAACACTGATGATCCTTTTGCTTCTAAAGTTCAATTCTTTCAAATGACCTTCCTCCCCGGCAAAACTAAATTCAGATCAGGACTGATCGATGATATATGTCAAGCTTAACACTCTATTTACCTTAAACGGGTATTCCCTATCATCTAGTATTAAAGGATCCTCCCTGAGAGCACAAAGAATAGAGCAATACTGGTCAGTATCTTGATACACATTCTTTTATAATTTGTATCGTTACAAACTTCGCTTATCTTAAACCAGCATTATGATCTATTCTATTTCCTGATAATATATATCCCAGAGATGGCCCACTAATTCTATTATCTTCGAATTTTTTTATCCCGGAGTTTTTTCGTTATACTTAATGAACATTTCTCAAATGAAATCCAAAGATCAGGAGGAGACGAGATGATACAGGTAGTCGCAAAAGCATTGGTAAAAGAGGAGAAGATCGGGGAATATAAGGAAGTGGCTTACACTCTAATAGAAATGACCAGGAAGGAAAAAGGATGTATATCTTACGAGCTCTTCCAGGATAGGGATGACCCCAGGATAATGACCTTTATCGAAAGATGGCAGGATATGGAATCCCTGGAGGAACATTTCCAGGCAGAGCATTTTAAAAGCCTGGTCCCCCAGTTAAAGGACCTGCGTCAAAGCTCTGAACTGAATATCTATGAACTTGTGAAATAACTCAGTTTCCTGGGAGGAGAATAACAAATGGGACTGCCTGGATCATGGCAGTCCCATTTGTTACAATGGTCCGGCAAAGACAAGTTTCAACGGAACCCGTACAACCCGAGAATTAGAAGAAATATACCCATCACATAACACAGGGACCCCAATCCCCACTGAAAGAGCTTTTCCTTTTCCATAAGCTGGAGAATGACTTCCCTGTACTGAGAATAGCGAAAGAGGATCAGATATACCTTGACCAGTCCGAGGGAGAAAAGTAATGTCACAACCCACGAAAGTCGGACAGAAGAATTCAACTCCACATACCATGTGAGGACCAGAAGAGCTCCATATGCAAAAACTGGTAGCCATACCCAGGGGGCGATCTTTTCCCGAAGCAGGATGGATCTTAAGAAGTACCTGTATTTTCCCGGCATGAAAACAATGACAGGGGCCATGGTTATTGTGAGAACACCAAATATCAGTGCGACCAGCTTGAAATAGAACATACTTTCTCCTCCCCTATTATGATCCTGTACCAGGAATCAGAGCTGGATATCCCCAATGATCCCTGTACTTCATGATCTTTTCCGTGGCTTTCAATCCGGAACCGGAGAGGAGGGCGACAGTTAATTCCTCTTGCGCCACTTTCCCCGATCTGAAGAGTTCATCCAGGGCAGGGCCAACCACGGCACTTGTAGGTTCTACATAAAATCCTTTTCTACAAAGGTCTGAAAGAGATCTCCATATCCGGATATCGTCCACCACCAGGAAAGAACCTCCGCTCTCCGCAACCTCCCTGATAACCCTGTCTCCTCTGACAGGTTCTGCGGAACTGATGCCTTCAGCTATAGTCTCTTCCTTTTGGATCTCCACAGGTCTGTTCATCCCCCTGATAAAAGCTTCGTAAAGAGGAGCACATCCCTTTGCCTGGACCGCAAAGATCCTCGGGATTTTTTCGATCCTGCCGGCATGCTGTAATTCTCTGAACCCGAGACAGGCTCCCATTACAAGGCTTCCCTGTCCAGCAGGAACAACAAGATTGTCAGGGGCTCTCCATCCCAGCTGCTCCCAGATCTCGAAAGCAAAGGTCTTGACCCCGTGAACAAAATAGGGACTCCAGTTATGGGAAGCATAATAAACATCCCCGGATGCCTCGATGGCAGCCCTGGTAGTATCTTCCCTGGTCCCTGGGATCTTGTGGAGATGTGAACCGTACATCTCGATCTGAACGCACTTACCGGGTGAAGTATAGGATGGTACGTAGATATCACATGTTATTCCGGCCCTTGCACAATATGCTGCCATTGAAGAACCCGCATTACCCGAAGAATCCTCAATGACCCTTTCTATACCGAGTTCTTTAAGCTTGCTTATCTGAAAAGACATGCCCCTGTCCTTGTATGATCCTGTAGGACACAGGAAATCAAGCTTGAACCAGACCTCTTTACCGGACCAGTCAGTTTTCACAAGGGGGGTCAGACCTTCCCCCATGGAAACAGGATGGAGACCTTCCTTTAAAGGGAGCATTTCAGAATATCTCCACATATTGCCAGGACCACTGGCTATATGGATCTTATCGAAGGTACCTTTCCGGTCCTCGAGAAAAGAAAGACAACCCCCACATGGACACTGCCAGAGCCTTTCCTGTTCAGTGAAGGTGGTACCACAGGAATCACATATCAGGTACATAGGCCACTACCTCCATTTCAATATCAAAGCCGAAATGGATATCAACGCCGCTGATAACCGTCCTTGCAGGAGGGATATCACCGGTGAAATGGTCTGAATAAACCTTGTTGAATTCTTCCCAGGAAAAAACATCCCTGAGATACACTGTTGCCTTTACCACTTGTTCCATGGAAGAACCTGCTTCCTCCAGTATTCCCCTTATATTCTCCATCACCCTTTTTGCCTGCTCTGAAACACTTCCCCTTACCATTTCTCCACTCTCGGGATCGATGGGAAGCTGTCCTGCGGAATAGAGAACATTCCCCAGAATTACTGCCTGGGAATAACACCCCCTGGGCAATGGAGCTTTTGATGATCTGACTTCCCGTATATTCATCTCTTTTCATCAACTCCCCACTGCAGATCTTCACTAAATCATACCACTATCAAAAAGCTGGTACCCTTCCCTGGAATAACTTTTTAACGATACAGATATCTCAATGACCTTTTCCAGCATGGCCTCTTCAGAAAGATATTAATTCCTGAAAGGGATCGCCAGATCCTGTTCAGAGGAATTTAAACCCCAGACCGGAAAAACACATGGAATAAGGGACCAGGGTTTCTCCTGCAGAAAAAAGCCCCGGGAAGATATGCTACCGGGGCAGAGTCTTTGCAGGATCTTTTGAAATGAAGATGATGATCAGAGAGCAATAGCCTTTATTTCTCTTCTGAAAGGGCTTTCTCGACGTTATCGATCACATCCTGGCGGTCTTCAGGGATCCATTTACGCCATGCATCACTGTAATTCTTCAAAAACCACACGGCAGCCTCTTCAAGGCTAAGTCCCTTTACTGACATCTCGGCAAGCATGGCATTGTTCATATCGAGGGTGGTCTCATATCTCTTCACAAATTCCACTATCCAGGGATTTTCATCAGCAAATTCTCTGTTCAGCACTTTCAATACCACCGGAGCAGGAAAATCGCAATTATATCCATTTTCCTCTACCCATAATTCCGGGGAATGGGGGATCTTCTGTTTCAGGCGGGTAAAGTCATAAAGACCCATTAGCGCGGTCGGCTCCCAGTAATAGAAAAGGATGGGTTCCCCTTTCTCGTAACTTGCGACGGCTTCTGCCTTGAGGGCAGTCCCTGAACCGGGTTCAAAAACAGCATAGTATTCATCGAGACCAAGGGACTTGATCTTCTCCCTGTTTATGGAGGAAATGTTCCATCCCAGAGGAGCGTTGGTAAACCTTCCCTTGTCAGGGATCTCAGGGTCCTTGAAGAATTCCCAGTATCTGCCGAGATCCTCCACGTATTCCAGATCCGGCGCGACAGGCTGGATCCCTCTTTCCGGGTCGCCCTTGATCATGTAAGTGGGGACATACCAACCTTGTGGAGGGTTGGAATAATTCACCCCGAGATTTACCACGTAACCTTCTTTCTGAGCTTTTTCCCACCATTCAGGAGTGTTCTCTACCCAACCTTCGATATAAACATCTATGTCTCCTCTTTCAAGTCCAAGCATTCCCGGTATGGTTTCAGAGAATACATAGTCCACCTTCTTTCCATAACCCTTCTCGACAATGTAACCTGCGATCCTGTTATGGAGTTGTATGCTGTCCCAGCTCAGATCCAGAAAAACCACCGGTTCCTCCGCTGCCAATACGACCCCCGCCATAAGGGCTATTGTAAACACCCCCAACAGGACACACGACAAAACCTTTTTCATTGGTCTCCCTCCTTCAAAAGAATAATAGATCAGTGCGGTTCCCCACGGGGAATCCCTGAAAAGAAAGATCAACATCCCCTACCCTTAAGGGAAAGGATGGCCAGACAGTCCTGAATCTGCAATCAGGTGGTAAGAATGTCGAAAATAAAAGGAGCTGTATCAGAGATGAAATATTCATGAATATTTTACAATATAAAAGGAAGAAGGTAAAAAGCAGTTCTTGAGGTCTTCAGGAGTACTATTCCTCCATTTTGCCTCTTGAACAAGAGATACATTTTCTCTTGATCAATTCCTCTCGGCTCTACCGGATAAATTCATTCTGAATAAGCAGGAATATGTTAACAAGCCCGGCAATTACCTGCCGGGCTTGTCCTTCAGGACCAGGCTTATGATCCTATATCCTGAGAAGGAGTATCTCTCCACCAGCATAAGGTTGAAGATCACCAATTACTGAACCTTCATCATTTTCCATATTTGAGCTGTCATCCCCACCTCCGGGACTTTCATCGGGGACCGGGAAAGATCCTTCACTGTCATTTTGAGGGTTTTCTGTTAGATCTTCAGAACCAGGATCTTCTTCATCCAGATCGTTTTCCGTATCACCATTGCCATGGCCATTACCATTGTTACCGTTATTTCCATTACCATTATTATCATTCCCGTTACCGGAATGATCATTATCGTTATTTCCGTTACCATTTCCCTTCCCCTTATGCCCTGCGCAGGCAGGGGTCGCTCTCCAGAAGGAAAGAACTTTCCCGGCCAGGCAATAAGACCTGGTACCCAGTTCTCTGAAGATAACACCTGACACCACCTTAGGCTGATAGAATTCTCCTTCCGCCATTTCCGCGATCTTCTTCCTTACATCTTCCTGAATCCGGGAAAGATCGACCTGGAGAAAGGCCCTTCCATCCGTCACAATGAAAGCGTATGAAAGGTCCCTGTCATTCATAGTGGCACCATCAGCATAGGGAGCAAGAACGCTTATATCTTCAGTCCCGTCAAAACCTCCACTATCAAGGCGATACATAAGGGAAGCAGCTTTCACCGAGCGAATATCGCTTATGATCCCTGATGCCTCGGCCCTGTCCCTGGAACCTCTCAGGGTGAGGGATAATGTCCCGGCAAGGATCCCCATGATCACTATCACCACAAGTACCTCCACCAGGCTGAAGCCTCTTCTGAGTTCTGACAAATGATCACCTCTCATAAACATTTTGTAATCCTCCCCGCAAAGATTTATTTCCGTGGCTTTGAGCTGAACGGAACCCTTGGGGAATATACAAGAGCCTATCAAGGTGTACAAGGGACGACCATACCGGTTTAAGAGCCCGAAAGTCCTTTTCTGCCAGGGTCCGGGGAACCATTTTTCCCGGGACCTGTCTGCATACAGCATTCTTCTGCAGGAATTATTCACTGCCCTGAGGGAACCTGCGGAGAGGATCTTATCGCTCTAATTATCCTGCAATCCCAGGAACAAATACTGTCAGATCATAAGGAAAAAGGGACCGCCCATAGGGTCCCTTTTTCTCCAAGACCCTTTATGAAGTAAGGATCCTCAGAACATCAGGTTCGGAAGGAAGGTTGAAAGAATAGGCACATAGGCCAGGATGAACAGTCCAATGATCAGGATGAAAAGGAAGGGAAGTATCTTCCTCGTGATCTGGCCTATAGTGATATCTGCTATTCCACAGGTCGCAAAAAGGGCAATACCTACAGGAGGAGTTGCCATTCCTATAGCCAGGGCAATAACGGTTACAACCCCGAACTGCACCAGGTCGATCCCGAGCTGGGAAGCTATAGGCGCAAAGATCGGCACTACAAGGAGGATAATGGCACCTGTTTCCATGAACGTACCCAGGATGAGGTATATGACCAGCATGAGCATATAGATCACATCAGGATTACTTGAAATCCCAAGCATTGCCCTCGAAGCCATCTGGGGAACCTGCTGAATGGTCATAACCCAACCGAAAGGACTGGCTGCGGCGATCAGAAGCATTATCATGGCCGAATTCAATGAGGCCTTGTAAAAGATGGGCACCAGGTCCTTAAGTTTCAGTTCCCTGTACACAAAAAAGCTGACCAGGAGTCCATATACCACCGCTATGGCAGCAGATTCGGTAGGAGTAAAAATACCTGTCATAATACCACCCAGAATGATGATAGGCATCATGAGACCCCATACGGCATCGGAAAAAGTGTGCCATCTTTCTTTCCATGTTCGTTTCTCCTCTGTGGGGTAGCCCAGTTGCCTGGATCTTATCAGATTGACACAGATCAGAAGAAAGGACAGGAAAAGGCCTGGAATAATACCGCCTATAAGAAGTTGGCCTACAGAAACGTTAGCCACTATCCCGAAAATTACCATGGTTATGCTTGGCGGGATGATCACTCCAAGGCATGATGCTGCAGCCACCACTGCCGAGGCATAGCTTCTGTCATAACCCCTCTTTTCCATCTCGGGGATTGTAAGCCCCCCCACAGCAGCAGCTGTAGCTGGGGTTGAACCGGAAATGGCAGCGAAAAAGGTGCATGCCACTATGGATACAGCAGCGAGCCCACCACTGATATGTCCGACGATGGTGCTCGCAAGATCCACTATCCTTTTGGAGACTCCTCCCCTTTCCATGATGGCTCCGGCAAGCATAAAGAAAGGTATCGCAAGAAGGGGGAAAGAGTTCGCTCCCGCAACCATCCTCTGGGGTATCATGGAAATGGGCATAGTACCGGAAACCACGAGGCTGACCAGCGCAGCAATGCCTAAAGCAAAACCGATGGGAACATTGGTGATGAAACATAACACAAGGGTTACAACCAACGCTGTTAGCATCTCTAATCCCTCCTTTCAGCAAATATCCTGCGGCAGTCAGCCAACATCTCCATGAAACAATAGAGTAGAAGCAGAGCACCCATTACAGGTACGGAAAAATATACCCAGCTCATGGGCAAACCAAGAGCGGGAGAAGGCTGCCGATGGGTCATGAGGGTAACACTCCAGCCGTACCTGATCATGTACAGGGCAAAGAACATTATGGCACTATTGACACCAAGCTGGACAAAGCGTGAAAGTTGCTTAGGAAGAAGATTCACAAAGACATCAATGCCAATATGAATATGCTCCCTGATCCCTATAGCTGCAGCAACAAAGCTTGACCACACGAAGAGAAACCTGACCATCTCTTCACTCCAGGAAGGAGCATTGTTGAAAACATATCTCATTACGACCTGATAGAAGGTAAGTGCGGCAATGACCATCATCATGATAGCCAGGAACCACTTTATAAAGATATTGAACTTCTGGTAGAGGTTTGTTTTCCGAATCTGGGTCACTAATGACACCCCAAATCTGCAAAATTTCTTGTTCAGTCAAGTGGGTAATGGTATTTCAACCGCAACGTGGGAGAGGGGTCCAAAAACCCCTCTCCCATATGATCGGATCTCTTACTTGGAGTTGGTGACTCTCTCTACAAGTTCTTTCCCGTACGCTTCATCTCCGCCACCGATAGTGGCATAGAAGGAAGGATAGATCTTTTCCTGTGCTGCCTTGATGAAATCGGTCTTGTCAACTTCGTTGATCTCCATACCCTTTTCGGTAAGGACTTTTCTCATCTCGATCTCATACCTTGCCAGTTCTTCACGCTGGACATCGCAGGCGATCTTTGCGCACTCAGCGAGGATCTTCTGATGCTCTTCGCTGAGGGTCTGCCACCAGTTCTGGGAGGCGATATATTGTCTCGGGTAGTAAAAATGTCCGCTCAGGGAGAGATATTTCTGAACTTCATAGAACCTCTGGCTATAGATGAGGTTCATGGGATTTTCCTGACCATCCACAACACCCTGCTGAAGCGCAGTGTAAAGCTCTCCGAAAGCCATGGGGACTGCTGAAGCACCAAAGGCATTGATGGTATCTATCATGACCTTGCTTTCCATTACTCTTATCTTCAGCCCTGAAAGATCGGACATGTTTGTAATGGGTCTTACCTTGTTGGTGAAATATCTGAACCCGCCATCGTTGAAGGCCAGGTGCCTGATGCCCACTCCAAGGTATTTTTCCTGGACATATTTACCCACATCTCCATCAAGTACGTTATGTGCATGATCGATATCCCTGAAGATGAAGGGCAGGTCCCAGAGCATGGCTTCGGGGACAAATCTTCCCATGGGGCCATTCTCGATATCGGCCATCTCGATGGCTCCCATCTGGACACCTTCGACCATGGTCCTTGCATCTCCCAGTTGGGCTGCAGGATAGATATCCACCTGTAGCTCGCCATTAGAGCGCTCTTCCACCATTTCCTTGAACTTGTAACATGCCACGTTCTGGGGATCTTCCGGAATGGTGTTACCATTATGTGCGAATTTGATTACCATAGGTTTTTTGGCCGCCTCTGCAACATCGTACATTGCAAATGCTGCAATTCCCATGACTAAAGCAACAAGGAGCACCAGAAATACTGATCTTCTCGCCATTTGTTCTCTCCACCTCCAGAATTTTTTGTAGCTGATCCTTGCTTTTTCTTGTGTTTCTCCCCAGGTTGCCTTAAATTAGACAAAATGGGGTCAATCCATCTTCTCTGGCCCAGGCCGGGATAAAATGCTTCCCAGGGCAGTTATCCCGGCTATCCTCTGTCAAGAACTCTTTTTGCTATCTCACCGAACTCCTCAAGAGTAAGAAGAGAATGTTTCTCAAGGGCCTTATCCTTGATGTTCTTCAGTATTTCCATCTTCAGGTCCTTGTCTTCCGTCTCCATACCCAGTTTGTCCAGGTAGATCTCAACAGTAGGAAGGCCGCTCATCTTTCCGATGACCACCTGGGTATCGGGATGCCCTACCAGGTCGTAAAGATAGGGAGAAAGTTCAAGGGGGGCTATTCCTTCCACGTTCTTGTACCATGCAGCAACTATTCCGGATTCTATATCAGCCACGTTGTCTCCCACGATACCCCTGTTCTGCCTTATCTGAAGCCCGGAGATCTCCCTTACATATTTAGACAGGGGATAGATCTTCTCGTAGTTAAGCCCCGTATCGACTCCGTACATGGTGAGAAGGGAAACAGCCACATCCTCGTAAGGAGCGTTCCCTGAACGCTCACCGATACCGGAGATGGAAGTATGGGCAATATCCGCCCCGGCAGCAAGGCCCATGATGGTCGTAGCCGCACCGAGGCCGAAATCATCGTGGAAGTGCACGCCTATAGGCTTGTCAGATATCTTTTCCTTGACCTTCCTGATCAGATAAGGCACGGAATGGGGATTCAGACCTCCAAAAGTATCCACCACCGTAAGTTCGTCCATATGTCCCTCGGTAGCGACTCTCTGGACGATGTTGAGGTAATCGTCTATATCAGCCCTGGTGCCATCGATGGTGAAGAAGGAAACATACATCCCGTTCTCCTTGGCGTAAAGGGTGGCCTCGATGGACACTTCAATGGCCTTCTCGAATTCCCACTTGTAGGCATACTTGAGGATATGGTCGCTGGCCGGTACTTCCATGACGATGTTCTTGACCCCTATATCCACTGACCGCTTGACATCTTCCTTCATGCACCTGGCAAAAGCGAATATCTGGGGGCCAAGGTTTCTCTTGAGTATTTCCTTGATGGCTTCGGCATCCTGCTCCGAGACCACGGGCATTCCCGCCTCTATGCGTTGGATGCCCAGCTCGGCAAGCTTTTCAGCTATAGCCACCTTCTGATCCTTGTTGAAGATCAGCCCCGCCTGCTGCTCACCGTCACGAAGGGAAACATCATGGAACTGGATATTTTTTGAAAAGCTCATCTGTCCCCTTACCTCATCCGCAAAGTTCCAGGGACTGGTATACCATTTTTCTGCTTTCCAGGGAGTCTTGCTCTGATTAAATGTTGTTGCCATACAAAACTTACCTCCTGTCAGGTTGAAGATCGAATAGGCCTTCTTTTATAACGCCTCAGAAATTACTGCGGTTGACCCAGAACCTGGGTCTGCCTTCTGTCAATGTCCTTACTATTTCCTGGGCTGCTTTCCTGCGGAGCTCGGGAATAGCATCTTCCGATACAAAGGCTGCATGGGGAGTGAGGATAAGGTTATCGAATCTGGATAATGCTATGGGCATTTCCGGAGGTTCCGTGTTGAGTACATCCAATGCTGCTCCGGCTATCTGTTTCGCTGAAAGGGCTTCGCAAAGATCCTCTTCGTTCACCAGGGGCCCCCTGGATGTATTGACGAAAAATACACTGTTCTTCATCTGGGAAAGGGTCTTGCTATTAATGATATGATGGGTTTCT
>JAFGMB010000185.1 GCA_016927765.1 Synergistales bacterium | reverse complement strand
TGCGGATATAAGGACCGTCAGGATTATGGAGGTGGAAAAGCAGATAATGGAAAAGCTGTTTATGGTTATCTTGTCTAAAAGGTTCTTTGGTGCGTGAGCCGGGCATGGACATTCCGGCGTGGAGACACAGATATTTTCATTATTATTGTCTGACACTAAAAGTTCCCCCTTAACGAACATTGAGAGATTCCGGGAAAGGGGGAACCCTTTCCCGGAATCTCATTATCGAATGAAATGAAAAGAAGATCAGGCAGGTCTCCTATTTAGGTGCCAGCTCTGTTCTGAACTCGTCCATGAGTTCCTTGGTCATGTTCTTTTCAAGCATTGGCCAGGTGGTTGCACAGGCTTCTGCTATGGGTTTAAGTTCTTCCTTGGTGTAGGTGAAGACTTCGATGCCCTTCAGTTTCATGAGGTCCATGTAATGCTGATCAAGGTTCTTGGCGTTATCAACACTTTCAAGAGTTGCTTTGGTCATGATCTCCTGGATGACCTTCTGATCTTCCGGGCTGATCTTTTCCCATGTCTTGGCGCTGATCATGTAGTTGAGGCATTCAATGGAGTAATTGGTCATATACCAGTACTTGACCACGTCTCCGAGGATGGTGTATGCAGCTGCAACGGGGTAGCCGTTCACGCCATTACAGACACCGGTCTGCATGGACTGGTAGACGTCGGCGTAGGGGATGGTTACTGTGCGGTAGCCCATGGCATCAGCGGCAAGCTTGTAAACATCCATGTTGGGTACGCGGATGAGAACTTCCTTGTTTACAGCAGGGTTGAGGGGTTCCACTGCCGGCTTGGTGGTTCCTGTACCGATCATGCCTTCGATGAAGAAGCCGAGAAGCTTGACACCAAGGCGCTCGTTGAACTCGTTCATTTTCTTGAAGAGCCATCCGTCCGGATGGAATACTCTCTTGGCATCCTCGTAGTCGCTTACATAACCGTTGATGTAGACAAGTTCCATCCTGGGATCGAACTGACTGGGAACGGAAATGCTGGACATATCGATGGTACCGCGGATCTGCTCTTCATAGACCAGGGTATAGTCGCCAAGCTGGTTGGCAGGATAAACCTTGACCTCGATGCGTCCATCGGTCTTTTCAGCGATCTCCTGAGCGATCTGTTGCATCATCTGAGTAGCAGGATGGTCCGCAGGGGACTGGCCCGCAAACTTCAGGGTCATCTGGGGCGCTGCAAAAACAGCACTACCGGCAAAAAGAACTACAAGCAGACTTACCAACGCCATTGTGAAAATTGATCTTACTCCCTTATGCATATTTCCCTCTCCTTTCAAATTAAAAAACGACTGAAAACTGACACATTGCGTAACGCAGTAAAATATCTCACCCCCCGATAAGCTATTTCACTATACTGTTCATAAACCCAGGGATCCCCTTTCCCTGGAAAAATAAGGTTCCTTCTAAGGCCTGATCAGATACCTTTATGGAAATATCTTTACACCAGTTACACGTACAAGGATTTTTCTTTTTTCATTTTATCTACACACAAATGGTCAAAAAGGAGGGTAAATTGAAAGTTCTTCCCATTTTCCGGGAATATTTGAACTCAAGGCAGTTTTATTTCTTTTCTCTATTTATCAGACCAGAATAAATTAATTTTAAATACGTATTGTATGTAATATATCTATGATATGTAATACACCAATGATATGTGGAGTGTGAACAAAAACTAAAATATCATATTTTTTTCAACTGGTCAAAAAGAGAATTCAATATTTCCAATATGTTCAGAAAAGGGTGTTCAACCTTAATTACAGTGATACCAACCTATTTCACCATATGGCTTGTGCTAATGCTTCAAGGGGAAAGAAAGGGAATTTCCTGCAAGACAGAAGAGAAGTCTATATCCACAGGTCCATTCAACGAGGAGTCCTTAAAATTCCATTCTTCATTGAAGGGGCAATAAGCACCTTGCAGGCTTTATGACGGGCATGGAAACCTGATCCGTAGCCTGCCTGCCATTTCGTTGTAGAAAAAGAGATCTCCCTCCTCGTCTTCACCAGAGGATACCATGTGCTCTAACGCCCGGGGATGGATCAGACAGACCATGCCCTCCCGACCGGAGACCTGGTATTCCAGGTAGCGGTGCCTTTCTTCATCGGGTTCTCCGAAAAGGGCCACCGGCCCCCTGAAAGCGCTTCATCACCCGGAAATATGGACTCCCATGCGGATAAAGAAGACATTGCCGTGGGAAGCCACCAGGTCCATCCAGTATTGTGACGAAAGGGTTACCACTTCCATGAGCTTTCACCTCCAGGAACCGAAAGGGTCACTTGAGTGTATCCGGATAAATAATACCAGACCATCAGGATCCCTGAGGATACTGGAGGCTTACAGCCAGGAAAAAGACTCTTATACTGTAAAATGGACATTGAAAAAGGAGATGATCCCTACATGCGAATTTTTGGACCCGTTCCCTCCAGGCGCTTGGGCCAGAGCCTGGGGTTAAACCACATCCCTCCCAAGACATGCACCTACTCCTGTATATATTGCCAGGTGGGAAGGACTAACCGCATGACCCTTGAAAGGCAGGCTTTCTACGATCCTCATGAGCTGATCTACGAGGTGGAACAGGTAGTTGAGAGGTTGAAAGAAAAGGAAGAGAAGGTGGATTACCTCACCTTTGTCCCCGACGGCGAACCCACCCTGGATATCAACCTTGGTCTAATGGCAGAACTTCTTAAACCTCTCGGGATACCCCTGGCAGTGATCTCAAACGGAAGCCTGGCCTGGAGGGAAGATGTGAGAGATGACCTGATGAAGTTTGACTGGGTCTCTCTTAAGGTCGATTCCATTCATAAAGAAGCCTGGAAGGACACCGACCGCCCCCACGGAAAACTGGACCTGAAAAGGATCATGAAGGGATACCTGGAGTTTCATGAAAAATACGAGAACATCCTCTGCACAGAGACCATGCTTGTCAGGAAATGCAACGACAGCGAGGAGTCCCTTCGTGAGACCGCCGCCTTTTTAGCCGACCTCAAGCCTGATATAGCCTACATCTCCATCCCCACCAGACCACCTGCGGAAAAAGGAGTGGAACCCGCTGATGAAAAAGCCCTTAACAGGGCCTTCCATCTATTCAGCGAAAAGGTGAACAAGGTGGAACTGCTCATAGGATTTGAAGGGAATGAATTCTCCTCTTCCGGGGATGCTGCAAAGGATATCCTAAGCATCACTGCCGTTCACCCCATGCGGAAGGACCAGGTAGATAAGTTGCTGAAGGATTGCGGCGAGGACTGGAACACGGTGAAAAAACTCGTTTCAGAGGGAAAGATCCTGGAGATACCCTACAGGGAGAAATATTTCTACCTCCGTTCTATAGGAACGGACAGAAAATAATGATAAAGGAAGAATAACAAAAGGCCGGGAGTTCATCCCGGCCTTTTTGCATCTATTTCGAAGGGGTTGCGATCTTTTTACGTATCCTGCCCACCCGGCTGCTTACAGCCTGTTGGGTTATGCCTAGCCTTTCGGCAATTTCTTTCTGAAGGTAACCGAAGGCAAGGAGCTTCAATATCTCCATTTCATTGCCCTTTAGGTCAGATATGAGGCTCTGGAACAGCCAGGGAGTCATTCCCAGAGGAGAGGTCAGGTCTAATTCCCCTTCCGCCAGCTCGGATTCCAGGCTCTCTTTTCTTCTGAGCTTTCTTGCCGCATTCCTTACCTTGGCGGGCAACTGCTGTTTCAGGAAAAGGGACATCATTCCCGGGTCCTCGCAGCGCGGCGCAAGCTTTATAAGAGCGATATACCCTTCCTGGACCAGGTCTTCATATTCCGCTCCCCTGCCCTCGTATTTCCGTGCCAGAGACATCACCAGGGGAGTATATTTCGCCGTGATATCCTCAAGTTCCTTATCAGTCATGGTCCTTCTTTTCTGTCTGGTCCTATTCATTCCTGATCCCAAGATGAACATAATTCCTTTCGTAGTCTGGTAGTATCGATGTAAACCCTTCCTGCCGGGCCAACTGCACGAATCGTGGCTGTTTCGGCCCGTAGACCACCACGTCCGCCGCCTGACCAAGGATATGGAGACTGCCTTCAACCCCTCCCACTTCCCGGTTATGGGATACACACCGGTAACCACTGGTAAGAAAGAGAGGGTCTCCCCATTCTTCCCGCAGGGATTCAAGCATCCTCACCAGCCTGGGGTGGACCCTGGCGGTGTGACAGCAGGGACACTGGAACTCCCTGAGGTTGAAATGTTCCGACAGCCTGAAATCGTTAATGCGCAAGGTCAATGGCTCCCTTGCCGGAAATGGTCATTCGCAGTTCCGAGATCGCCTGGGTGAGTTCTTCCAGGCGTTTTTCCATTCTTACGAGCAGGTAGGCGGCCACTGCCACGGCAAAACCGCTCTGTACCGCAGAAGAGAGAAATTCTTCCAAGAAAACACCCCCATGTCTATTTTGGATTGCCG